>CAZLPR010000001.1:0-49146 GCA_964561415.1 uncultured Dechloromonas sp.
CGGCTATCCGCCTTCCGTTTTTGCCCGCCTGCCGCAACTGGTTGAACGCGCCGGCAACGGGATTGAAGGCGGCGGCTCAATTACCGCTTTTTATACGGTGCTGGCCGAGGGCGACGATCAACAAGACCCCATTGCCGATTCGGCCCGCGCCATTCTCGACGGCCATATCGTGCTTTCGCGAACACTTGCGGATGCCGGCCATTACCCGGCAATTGATATCGAACAATCGATTAGCCGGGCGATGGTTAATCTAATTGACCAACCGCACATGCAGCAAATCCGCAAATTCAAAGTTTTGTTCTCACGCTATCAGCGTTCACGCGATTTGATCTCGGTCGGCGCCTATGTGCCAGGCTCGGACCCTGTGCTCGATCAGGCTATTAACCTTTACCCAAAAATGGAAAGCTTTCTACAACAACAACTGACAGAGCAATCTGTCTTTGCCAACAGCGTCAGCACGTTGAAGTCCTTACTCTGATAAGCAATGGCTCAATCCTTTCCTCTGCAAACACTGCTTGAACTGATGCAAAGCCGCACCGATGAAGCATCGCGTCAACTCGGTCAATTGATTTCCGCAGAACAAAACCAACGCAGTCGCCTGCAGATGCTTGAGGAATACCGGTCAGAATACGCTCAACGCCTGCGTGATGCCAACGCACAGGGTATTACACGCTTGATTTTGCGCAATTATCAGGACTTCCTCGCCCGTATCGATGAAGCGATTGAACAACAGCGCCTAGCCGTTCTGAGCTCTGAACGCAGCACCAAAGCCGGCCAGGTGCAGTGGAGCGACCAAAACAAGAAACTCAAAGCCATTGACACACTATCCGAGCGCCACGATGCCCGTGAGCGTTACCGGGAAAACAAGCAGGAACAGAAGCTGCTGGATGAGTTTTCATCCCGCAAATACAGCACCCAGGACCCTACCGATTAGCGAATCCGGCACATACATTGCTTATAGCAGGACAAAACAACGTCCACCAAAGGATTCAAAATGGGCCTCAGCGTTATCTCCTCATTGCCCAACGGCATCAGCTCTGCCGCCTCTGTGCAAATTAACAGCCTTGCCGAAGGCCTGCCGGGTGAGTTTGCCGCTCTGCTCTCTGGAGGCCTGCTTGGCACCATCGAAACATCCTCAAACCTGACTCAATTTACGTCAGATATAGCGAAGCTGGAGAAAGACCCAAGGCTCTCCGCAGAGGACGTTCCGGCGGAAACGATCAATTTGATCGATCCATCCATGTTGACCGCACTTGCCGGCAAACCGCTCGCAGCAGCAGATATTCCAATTCCAGCACGAGGTGCGATCGGGCTGCAAGTTAAAACCGACAAGCAGGATGACGCAATGGCTGACCCAGTGGAAACATCAGTGGCCGACAACCCGCTCTTGTCGCCAGATATGCCAACACGTCATTCAATCGACCTTCAGGCTGCGATCAATCAGCTTGAGGGGCAGACGGCAAACATCCCGGCTTTGCAACCGGAAATCGTCGCACGTGGAAGTATCGGTAACCTTCCCACACCTGAAGGAATTGAAAAACGGATCCCCGGATTCCCCTCCTCCGCCAATGCCAGCGCCAAACCTGTGTTTAACGAGGGGCGCCCGGCGCAAACAACATTGACGAACGATCTTGGGACTTTCGAAAAGTTTCTGCCTGGCGGCCCACGCACAGCACCAAGTGGCATACCGGGCAACGAAACGGCAAAATTTGCCGGCGAAATTAACACCGTGGAAACAACAAGCCCGACACAGAGCGCAAGTACAAGCGCGAGCACAATCGCCACTCCACTCGCAAAGCTGTCACAGGCCGCCCCGACTGATCAAGCCAACATTCATAGCCATCTGCGCGAAAGCACATGGACGCAGGAGTTTGGTGAAAAAGTGGTCTGGCTGGCGAAAAATGATCAGCAATCAGCCCGCATCAACATCAATCCACCAGAATTGGGTCCCGTGCAGATCACGCTCAGTCTTAACGGCGACCAGGCAAAGATTGCCTTCTCTTCGCCACATGCTGAAGTTCGACAGGCGATTGAAAGTGCCATGCCTCAACTCAAAGAAATGCTCTCTTCATCAGGCATCAATTTGGGCCAAAGCAATGTCGGCGCCAATTTATCTCAACAAACTCCTGACAATCCTTACCAGGCGGCAAACGCAAAGCACTTGGCAGACGAAAACGCTATACTTCCGGCCAATGACAGAGCAGCGTTAAGCCAAAGCAGCAGTTTAGTTCTGCAAAGAGGACGTGGCTTGGTCGACTTGTTCGCGTAATCGAAATCCAGAATATCTAAAGAGGGGAAAAAATGGCGAAAGATGCGAAGCCTGCAGAGGACGGTGCCGAAGCACCTCCCAAGAAAAGCAAAAAGCTATTGATCATCATCGTTGCCGCCATATTGATTCTGGCAATCGCTGGCGCTGGTGCCTTTTTCCTGCTTAAAGGCGGGGATCATGCTGAGGACGATGAAGAAGCTGCGACAGAAACCACAAAGCCGAAAAAGAAAAAAGGGGAAGCTGCGCCAGCGCCAGTTTTTGTCAACCTTGAAACTTTTACGGTCAACCTGATCCCTGAGGCTGGCGACCAGTACCTGCAAGTCATTCTGGCTCTTGAGCTCGAGGATGCGACCGCTGATGTCGAGCTCAAGACCCAGATGCCTAAAGTTCGAAACAACATCATGCTCCTGCTTTCTTCCAAAAAAGCCTCCGAACTACTCTCCAAGGAGGGGAAAGAGAACTTGGCAGAGGCATTGAAGGAGGAGGTCAACGACATTCTCGTTCCGCCCAAGAGAAACAAAAAAGGGACAAAAATAAGCAGCGAAGGCCCGGTCAAGTCAGTTCTATTCACCTCTTTCATCATTCAGTAAGGAGCCATGGCCGGCGACTTTCTTTCTCAGGATGAGGTTGACGCCCTACTCAAAGGCGTCACCGGAGAAACTGACGAACCCGAGGAAAGCCAGGGCGAAGGTGGCGGCATACGTGCGTACAACATTGGTACGCAAGAACGCATTGTGCGTGGGCGGATGCCGACCCTTGAACTGGTCAATGAGCGCTTCGCTCGTTACTTGCGGATAGGACTCTTCAATTACATGCACCGGAACGCCGAAATTTCAGTCGGCCCGATCCGTGTGCAAAAATACAGCGAATTCATTCGCAACCTGGTCGTTCCGACCAACTTGAACCTGGTGGTGGCAAAGCCTTTGCGCGGCACGTCTTTATTCATTTTCGACCCTAATCTTGTTTTTTTGGTCGTTGACAATATGTTCGGTGGCGATGGCCGCTTCCATACCCGGGTCGAGGGCCGCGACTTTACCGCTACCGAACAAAGAATAATTCAAGGCCTGCTCAACGTCGTCTTTGCCGAGTACAGTAAATCCTGGAAACCAGTACACGAAATCAATTTTGAATATGTGCGCTCGGAAATGAATTCGCAGTTCGCCAATATCGCCACCCCCTCCGAAATCGTCGTATCTACGACGTTCACCCTGGAATTTGGTGGCGCAACGGCCGATATGCACATCTGCTTTCCGTATTCGATGCTGGAGCCGATTCGCGATCTGTTGTACAGCACGATGCAAAGCGATCAGCTTTCTTCTGACAAACGCTGGATCGGCACATTACGCAAACAACTTCAGGGTGCCGAGGTAGAAATCGTTGCTCACCTGGGATCCGGTAAAATCACGCTCGGTCAGATCCTGAAGCTCAAAGCGGGTGATGTGATTCCGCTAAATATTTCCGAACGAATTCAAGCTACGGTAGATAACGTACCGCTGATCGAATGCACCTATGGCCAGCAAAATGGTCAATACGCACTAAAGCTCGAGCGATTCATTGCATCCTCGCCCGACGCGCCGGCTAACGATCCGGCAATGGGAGACAAAAATGGCAAATGAAATGGATGGCATGGAAAATATGGTCACAGAGGACGACGGCCAGATCAGTGAAGACGATTGGGCTACCGCAATGGCGGAGCAAGCCATCGCCGACGCACCGTCCGCCCAGCCGGCTAATATTTTCCCGGCATTCGGCGCCAATGCTGGCAACACCGGCATGATGAACGAACTCGACATGATTCTGGACATTCCAGTCAAGTTGACCGTCGAACTCGGCCGAACCAAGATCACAATCAAAAACCTTCTTCAGCTAGCACATGGATCGGTTGTTGAACTGGATGCGATGGCCGGGGAGCCAATGGACGTTCTGGTCAATGGAACGCTGATTGCCCAAGGTGAGGTTGTTGTGGTCAACGATAAATTTGGCATCCGTTTAACCGACATCATCACCCCCTCTGAACGCATGAAAAAACTCAATCGCTGAACGCCCCCGCGTGTTTGCTTTAAGATAGCGCCCTGACTATTTGATGCTCTAGGTTGCCTGTCTTGCTACGCTTTCTACTACTGTTCGCTCCCTTTTCAGCCCAGGGAGTTGAGGCAACGACGCCCGCTACCGTCTCGGCCGGGAGTTATCTTCAAGCAACACTTGCCCTAGCGCTTATCGTTGCTTTACTGCTCGGCCTGGCATGGTTAGCCAGACGGGTTTCCGTCAGCAAGGGGTTTGGTCAAGGTGGTCTGAAAGTCGTCGGTGGTGTCGCGCTTGGCCCACGGGAACGCATTGTTTTGCTAGAGGTGGGTGATGAATGGCTGGTGGTTGGGGTTGTTCCCGGACAAATCCGCACATTGCACCGGTTGGCCAAAGGTGAGCCTGCACCCGCCACTGCGGCTTCATTTTCTCCTAGTGAAGAAAAACCTTTTACCCAATGGCTACAAAGTATTACCGAGCGACGCAAGCATGATTAAGCGCCTGCTGGCAGCCCTGGCATTAATGATCCCGGCCGGCATCGCCATCGCCCAGGCAACCGGCGGGCTTCCGGCCATCACCAGCGCCCCCGCAGCCGGAGGCGGTACAACTTATTCATTGACCATCCAAACCCTGGTGCTAATGACGGCATTGACCTTCATTCCAGCAGTCGTTTTAATGATGACCGGCTTCACCCGCATCGTTATCGTTCTTTCATTGCTGCGACACGCCATGGGGACGACTACTTCTCCATCAAACCAGGTCATTATCGGTCTCTCCCTATTCCTGACTTTTTTCGTCATGAGTCCGGTCCTGGAAAAGGTTTATGTTGACGCCTATGTACCGCTCTCCGAAAACAAAATCAATATTATGCAAGCCGGTGAACGGGCGGCCATTCCCATGCGCAATTTCATGCTCTCGCAAACACGGGAGTCAGATCTTGCTCTTTTCGCTGGCGTAGCAAAAATCGACAAGATTGAAAAACCAGAAGACACGCCGCTACGCATTCTCGTGCCCGCCTTTGTCATCAGCGAGCTTAAAACAGCATTTCAAATTGGCTTTATCCTGTTTATTCCTTTTTTGGTCATCGACATGGTGGTGGCCAGCATATTGATGTCGATGGGTATGATGATGATGTCACCAGTCATGATTGCCCTTCCCTTCAAAATCATGCTATTTGTACTCGTCGATGGTTGGCATTTGGTCATCGGCTCCTTGGTCCAGAGCTTCACAAAATGACACCAGGAACAGTGATGGAAATTGGCCGACAGGCGATTGAGGTCGCCCTGTTAATTTCGGCGCCACTTCTCCTCACTGCACTTGTCATCGGTTTGATCATCAGCGTCTTTCAGGCGGCCACCCAGATTAACGAATCAACACTGCAATTTGTCCCTAAACTGGTGGCTATTTTTGCAGCGCTAATACTGCTCGGCCCATGGATGCTGCAGTATCTGATCGACTACATTCAACGACTATTCGGCAGTATTCCACAGTTGATCGGCTGAGCATGATCAGCCTTGATTCGGCACAAATTGATGCCTGGATAGCCCTATTCATCTTTCCACTAGCCCGCATCCTGGCCTTCATTGCCTCAGCCCCCCTGTGGAGTACTGCGGGTATTCCACGGCGCACCCGCCTGATCATGGGGATTGCCATCACTGTAGCGATTGCCCCCAGCCTACCGGCCATGCCCGATGTGCAACCCGCATCAATGGCTGGCTTGTGGATAATGCTGCAACAAATGCTGATCGGTATCGGGATGGGCTTTGCTGCCCGGATCATATTTGCCGCCTTCGACTTGGCAGGCGAATTTATCGGCTTACAGATGGGCCTTGGCTTCGCGACTTTTTTTGACCCACTGAGTTCGTCACAAACGCCTGTCATTGCCGAATTTTATAGCCTCATCGCGTTGATGCTACTTCTGTCGATGAACGGCCACCTGCTCTACTTCGCCACGCTGGCCCAAAGTTTTTCTGCGATTCCCGTCAGCGCCATTCCGCTGGGGGCTGCTTCATGGCTAAATTTAGCCGAACTTGGCTCGAAAATATTTGCTGCCGGACTACTGCTGGCTCTACCCGTCGTCGTCGCCTTGATGATTACCAACGTCGCGCTTGCCGTGCTCACCCGCGCCGCGCCCCAATTAAATATTTTTGCCCTTGGCTTCCCGTTAACGCTCATCGGTGGATTTGCCGCTATTGCGATGAGCATGCATTATCTTACCGTGCCGATTCAGGCAATTTTTGAATTTGCGATGAGCGCCATGCTCGGCTTTGCGGTATCAGGCTCTTAATTTCGTTCGTTCTGAAGGAACGAGTCCGCCTGCTGGCGCTGAACCAACTTAATCGTTCCCTCGGCCACACGGCGTGCACCAATCGTCTGGGATTCAATACCCTCGGTATATTCAAGAAGGTGATAGTTGGTGAAACCCTGCTCATACTGTAACTGGCTGGCCCGACGCTTCAGAATCTGAATCGACTCCCCCGCCCCTCCAGTATGGTAGCGCTTCATTTTCAGCGAAAAACGATAGGTATCCTCGTTAAGCTGTGATTCCTCAATCTCCCAATTGGGCGCGAGCGGGTCGTAGACAACGTGAATAGCAGCCGCCACCACTGCCGCAGCAGCCAGTGTTGCCAGGGAAATCGAGGTGCCTGCGGTCAACTGAATTGATTGGGCGGGAAGCAATGGAGATGCAGTACCGCCAGTTGAACTACAACCGGTCATTGCAACCCCGGTCGCCAGCATAAACACCGCAATCTTCATAAAATATTAAACAAACTCAGCTGACTGATTTGCTTGAATGACAATTGCGCCGCCTCAAGCTGCATCTGCTTTTGCGCCATCTCGCTAATGGCCTTGGCGTAATCCAGATCCTGCAGGCTGGACAATGAGCTGTCGTATTGCAACTGTAGGTCTGCCCCTGAATTGGCTAGAGAATCCAGTTCGTTGAGACGGGTTCCCACCGACGTGTGCACGTTCAGGATGTTTTCCATAGCCTTATCGATGCTCGACAGATTGGCTGCAAGCTTATTGGCGTAGTCCGTGGATGTTGTCCCGACTGCACTACCAATGCCCTCGGTCAGCATATCGATAGTGCTTCTCAGCGTCGTGAAAATATTTTGCTCTGTACTGGGCGTGATTGAGAAAGTATCACCGGCAACAGGTGCACCGGAAATCGTTACGGAAGCGCCTAAATCAGTAGCACCACTTCTCAGCGGGATTGGCTGCCCCGAAATATACGCATGCGGACCATCGATGACCCTCTTCCCAGTTACTGAATCAGTATCAAGAACTGTTAATTGATAATTGGTCGCATCAATAAAATCAATCCCGATCTCTCCGGGGTAACTAATAGGATTCGTCGGATCCGTGTTATCTACACCCCACAAACTCGGGTCTAAAAGCGCCTGATTCCAAGTTTTGAGACTATTCAAGCCACCCTTATCGATACTGGCTGTACCTTGATTGCTAGCGCTATCTGTTACGAAGGCACCGTTACCCCGCCCAAACAAGGCTCCACCAGAAACACTGGTCGACATCTGACGCGAAGCTTCTACTTGCACCAAACGCTGACCATCATCCCCCGCATAATTAGCGCCTGTTGTCGTAGCATCAAATGGGCGAACCGCTCCTTGATAGCCGGAAAACAGATAACTTCCAGTGCCATCCTGAGAATTGGCGATGCCAAGCAACTCAGAAAAACGAACCTCCAGATCATTGGCAAGGAAGCCGCGATCAGCATTATTCAGCGTGGCATTGCCTGCCTGCACAACCTTTCCACGAACATACTGCATCAGATCGCCTACGGCACTGATCTGTCCTTCCAGCAGGCCCAGGCGCCCTTTGGCGCCATCCTGATTACGCAAATATTGAGCTGAAACCTCTTTCGATTGCGTCAATACCAAAGCTTGCGAGGAAGCAATCGGATCATCTGACGGCGTCAATATCTTGCGCCCCGACGACATCTGGTTTTCCAGTTTAAACAAGTCAACCTGGTTACGACCCATACCACGGTTAGCGGAGTCATAAATTTGTGCGGTGCTGATTCTCACGATATTCCCCTTCAACCTAACTGCAGGAGCGAGTCAAACAGCTTTGATCCGATATCAAGAATCTTGGCTGAGGCTTGATAGGCCTGCTGAAAACGAATCATATTGGCTGCTTCTTCATCAAGATTCACACCGGAAAGCGCATCCCGCGCTGCTCGCACTTGAGTCAAAGCATTTTCCTGAGCTGCACCAACCGCCTTAAGTTCGCGGGTTTTGATCCCCACATTTGCCACGCTTTCAGCAAAGGCTGTCTGGAAGGTCGCCCGGCCACCAGCAACCGTATTCTGGATTTGTAACTTGCCCAAGGCCAGTGAGTTTCGGCCATCAGTCGTTGCTGCGGAATTACGCTCAAGCTTGAATGTATCGCCATTATTCGGGGTTCCGGTCATCACAAAACTCATGCCGGAAACTGAAATAGCCATGCCCTGCGTGTAATCAATCAAACTTGACGTGCTGGTCGCGGGCGGAACGACTGCCGGGACAGTCAACGTTTGATCGGCCCCACCCGGCGCTTTGTAGGTAATAACCTGTCCAGCTGCAAGCCCTGTCAAATTCAGTTGATTGGTAGCCCCGGAAACATAGGCGACACTAATGCCACTTACCGGCAATAAGCTGGTAGAAAACCCTTCCGTACCCGTTCCCCCAGAAATTGCACCGGAACCGGTGTTGCCAACACTGGCGCTTGTTCTGAAAGGAAGCGCCGCAGCGATTGTTCTCGAATCCGCGGCAATTATTGCGTTGACCGTAAGACTTTGAGCTGCAGTTTTGGTTGGCTGGATAAGATAACTATTGCCAACGTTATCAGTTCCAGACAGGGAAATTGAAAACCCTTCATCGTTGGCTACCTGTGCCGATAATGCATCAAGGGCTGTCGTTGCTCCCGCAAACACCCATTGTGCGTTATCACTGGCTCGCGTCACGGTATAGCCAGTATCCGGTAACGTTGAGGCAACGGCAGACCACTGCTCGTTATCATTCAAGCGGTTTAAGGCATAACCACTTGCCGTATTGCTCAAACGATAGTCACTTGTCGTGAGCTTAGTGTAAAAATTACCATCTGCTCCACTAAAACTCGGTGCAGCGAAACCAGCTGAAACAGTCGCGGTGCCGGTATTACTCAAATTGGCCGTGACCGTCGGTTTCAGTGCTGCCATTGAGAAAAAATCGGCCGTAAAACCAGCGTCACCACTAGCCTGACCGAGCAAATTTTGGCCCGCTGCATGCTGTGCGTTGAAAGTCAGGGCCATTGAGGCGGCAAGCCGCCCGAGTTCATTCTCTGTACGGCCCAATGTTTCGCTACGGAATTTTAGCAAGCCACCTAATACACCACCGCTAATCAGACTTTCCGGCAGTTCATTAGCCGTCCCGATTCCAGCTTGGTAGCCTACGACAACTTTTGTCGGATCGGTTGCCGATGGCTGTGCCGTAAACGTCATTGCCTGAGTGCCAATCACCAAAGGCTGCCCACTGCCGACAAACAGGCTCAAGCTGCCATCCGAATTTGTGGTCGGGCTGATCTTGATCAGCTGATTGAGTTCATTGATCAACTGGCCACGCTGATCACGCAGGTCATTGGCTGGCTGGCTATAGGCGGACTCGGTGATAACAATGCGTTGATTCAAGGCCGAGATTTGTTCAGCAAAGGAGTTAATGCCGTTGACCGCATCTTCAATTCGTCCATTCACGTCGTTTCTCAACTCATCCAGGCGACCGTCAATCAAACGGAATTGGGAACCCAGCACTTCGGCCGACGAAATCATCGACTGACGAGCCGACAGCAGAGAAGGGTTAGCCGCAACCTCCTGAACGCCGTTAAAAAAGTCTTGCAATACCGGTGTCAAACCAGCACTCGGGTCTGCCATCAGGTTATCGATTTGCGATATTTGGGCATAGTAGGCATCTATCTCGCTGAGCTTGCTCTGTGCCGAATCAACCTGAGCTGACAAAAATTTGTCATACATCCGTTGAATCGTGACGACATCCGTCCCCTGCCCCACCGAACCATGCCCCTCTGCCAAACCGACACGTGCGGTCTGTATGGTGCTCTGGCGGGTGTACCCCGGCGTGCTGGCATTAGTCACATTATGCTCAGTCGTCTGCAAGCCCAGTTGGGCTGCCGCCAGACCGCTAACACCAATACCTAAAAATCCTGTGCTCATCATTCACCTCTAGGAGGTTTACGGCTAAATCACCGTAAAGTTTAGGCGGTGATCAACCGATCAGTGCCTGCCGCAGAGTCGGGCCATTGATGATGCGTGAGAGCTTGTCTGCATACATCGGATCCGTGGCGTAACCTGCCTGTTGTAATCCTTTAGCAAACTCTGTGCCATTTTGCGAGCCGATGACTGCGCTATAGCGTGAATTGTTGCGCAGAAGACTGGCGTAATCGCGGAAAGACTCTTCGTAGGAGGCGTAAGCACGGAAGCGTTCAACTTGCTGCTGCGGCTGTCCATTGACGTATTCGGTTGTCGTCGCCTCGACCGTGGCTCCGGTCCAGTTTTTCCCCGCCTTGATACCAAAAAGATTATGGCTGGATGAGCCATCCGCCTGGCGAATTTCGCTCTTTCCCCAGCCGCTTTCGAGCGCCGAATGAGCAACCAAAAATTGGGGTGGAATTCCGGTTGACCGCGACACTTCGACGGCATGCGGCCAAACCCGGTCTACGAATGCCTTGGCGTTGGCCGGCACCTCGGCGCTGCCCGTTGCCGGCACGTTGCTCGCCGCAGTAGCTGCGTATGCGGCTGAGGTCGGCAAGCTACTGAGCACCGTCTTATAGTTGAGATGGCGACCATCCGAGGCGGTAAGCGGCAAAGGATTGCCGGCAGCGTTTGCCGCTTCGGCTGGTGCGGACAAGGCTTCGGCGCCGGGAATATTTCGGCCGAGTTGCTGTTCGATCAGTTTGGCGAAGCCGATGCCTTTGCCGCTGGTGGACAAATTCTGGGCCATTTGCTGATCGAGCATGCCGGTGTAAAAGCGCGACTGGTCACTGTTGAGCAAGCCGTCCTGCGGCACGGTGTCCCGCATACTCTTCATGACCATTTGCAGAAAGAGCGTTTCAAATTGCTGGGCCGCCGCCTTGAGGCCTTGTTGCGGATTTTTCGCAAACTGGGTGCGCAAATCCTGGGCAGACTGGACATCGAAAGCCGCGCGGTTTGGCAAGTCTTGAATTTTGATCGTCATGGCGGGGATCAAAGAATTTCAAGATCAGCGCGCAAAGCGCCGGAGGCTTTTAGTGCCTGCAAGATAGCCAGCAAATCGAGCGGATTGGCACCGAGCGCATTCAGTGCCTTGACCACGTCAGCCAGATTAGCACTGGCCTTAACGCTGATCAGGCTACCGCTGTCCTGCTTGATTTGAATATCAGCCCCCTGCCCTTGCTCAGGTTGTGCAGCACCTACCACGACCGAAAGACTGCCATGAGCAACAGCACAGGATTCCAGGGTCACCTTATCCGTCATGACCACCGAACCGGTGCGCGGATTGACGATGACCTTGGCCGCGCCGGCAACGCGCTGGACTTCAAGATTTTCAATTCGCCCCAGGAAGGCAACACGCGCATCCGCGTCATCCGGTGCCCGGACTGCGATGCGCCGGCCGTCGACCGCCTTCGCCGTCCCCGGAGTCATGCTCCGATTAATCGCATCGACGACATTCTGAACCGTGCCAAAGTCAGACTCGGCCAGTTCGTAATAAACATAGCCGCCCTGCCCGAGTGCCGTCACAACGGCCCGTTCAACCGTAGCGCCACCGGGAATTCTACCGGCCGAAAGATGGTTGACCGTAACCTTTGCCCCCCCCGCGCCGGCGCCAACGCCACCGACCAGAATATTGCCCTGCGCGACAGCATAAACCTGACCATCCGCCCCCTTGAGCGGTGTCATCAGCAAGGTGCCGCCGCGCAAACTTTTGGCGTTACCGAGCGAGGAGACGGTCACGTCAATCGCCTGGCCGGGCCGGGCAAACGGCGGTAGGCTGGTGGTAATCATCACCGCCGCGACATTCTTCAACTGCAACTTCAGGGATTGTTCCTGCGTCAGATTGATGCCCATTTGCGACAGCATGTTGCCGATCGCCTGGGTGGTAAAAGGCGTCTGTGTCGTCTGGTCGCCCGTATTATCGAGCCCCGCGACAATGCCATAACCGATCAACTGGTTATTTCGCACACCTTGTACGCTGGCCAAATCCTTGATCCGCTCGGCAAATGCTGAATGGCTCCAGAACGGCAAGACGCAAACGGTAAGTATTGCCGCTTGCCTGAACCATCTGCCGCTTTTCGTAATCATGATCTGCCTTCTCGAGAAGTTTCCTAGAATGGCAGTACATTAAGAAAGAATCGTGCCATCCAGCCCATGACCTGGCCTTCGCTGATTTGACCGGCCGATTTGTATTCAATACGGGCATCGGCGATTTTCGAGGAAGCGACCGTATTAAAGGCATCGACAAAGCTTGGATTAATCACCCCGGAGACACGAACAAACTCCTGCTCATTGCCAATGGCCAGTTGCTTTTCCCCGGAGACCAGCAAATTACCGTTTGGCATGACATCGATCACGGTCACCGTAATGTTGCCGGTGAACACATTATTGTTGGCCGCCTCCCCCTTGCCGCTGAACGCAGTCGAACTGGTTGCACCCAGATCAAGGCCAAGCAAACCCTTACCCGGCAAGCCACTCAAAGAGGTAATTGATGCTTTCTGGGTGTTCGACTTATCTACCTTGTTGTTCGACTTAGCCGAAGCGGTGGTGCTTTCTGTGATATTTACCGTGATCGTATCGCCCACGTAGCGGGCTCGCCTATCTTCAAAAAGCGGGCGCGTCGCGCCGGCCTGAAAAATTGCCCCATTGCCCGCACTGGCTTCAAAACGCGGTGCCGGGCGAGCTGTCATGGGTTGGTGAACATTAGTCGGCGGCACCGTGGTACAGGCTGCGGTGAAAACCAGGGCAATCAGGCTGAGGCGTTTCATTGCGTCATCTCACAATTGTGTCAGACGGCCAAGCATGGCATCTGAAGTCGAGATGACTTTTGAATTTAGCTCATAAGCCCGCTGGGTCTGGATCATCGTCACCAATTCTTCCGCCACGTTGACATTGGAGGTTTCGACGTAGCCCTGGTTGACCACCCCCGCCCCGTTCGTGCCCGGCGTATTCGGCGTCGGCGTGCCACTGGCTGCCGTTTCAAGAAACAAGTTCTGGCCCGCCCGTTGCAGGCCACCCGGATTTACAAAAGTGGCAAGCTGGATACTGCCGATTTGCGTTGCCGCGGCAGTCCCGGCCTGCGTGATAGAAACCGTGCCATCAGTACCAATCGTCACACTCGTCGCGGTGGCTGGGATGGTAATCGCCGGCTGCAATGGATAACCGTTCGAAGTGACGATCTGCCCCTGATTATCTTTCTGAAAAGAACCGTCGCGGGTATAACCTGTCGTTCCATCGGGCAGCAGTATCTGGAAAAAACCATCGCCCTGCGCCGCCAAATCCAGCGCGTTGTCCGTTTTTTGCAGATTGCCCTGAGTAAAAATTGAGGCTGTAGACACCGGACGGACGCCGGTGCCGAGTTGCAGGCCATTCGGAATCTGCGTTTGTTGCGATGACTGCGCCCCTGGTTGCCGCAAGGTCTGGTAAAGCAGATCTTCAAATACCGCCCGCGAGCGTTTAAAGCCATTACTGCTGACATTGGCTAAATTGTTGGCGATAACGTCGAGTTGGGTTTGTTGGGCATCGAGGCCGGTACGGGCAATCCACAGGGAACGGATCATGATGGTCCTATCAGGAATTCATTGACAGCAGCTGGTCAGCGCGCTGGGCATTGGTATCGGCTGTCTGCAGCATCTTGATCTGCATCTCGAACTGGCGGGAGAGGCTGATCAGATTGACCATGGCATCACTCACATTGACGTTGCTACCCTCAAGCGTACCGGGCGAAACCTTGACGTTTTCATCGGCTGGCGCCGGTTGACCGTCGCGCAAACGGAACAGGCCATCGGCACCGCGCACCAAGTCAGCTTCAGGGGGATTAACCAGCTTGAGGCGGCCAATGGCGTTGGCGTTATTCGGCGTACCAGTCGTTGGCACCACGGAAACCGTGCCATCCGGCGCGATTTCAACCCGGTTATCGGGCGGAATATTGATCGGCCCGCCATCACCGGCAACCGGATAACCGCCCTTCGTTTGCAACAACCCGGTCACATCAACATCCAGGCTACCGGCCCGTGTGTATGCTTCGCTGCCATCCGGCAACTGCACGGCCAGCCAGCCACGCCCTTGAACCGCTACATCCAGATTGCGCCCAGTGAACATCAACGGGCCTTCGTCTAAAACATCACTGACTGACGCGTCGACCACAAAAGCCCGCGTTGGCATGCCTTCGCCCAGCACCGGCACGGCGCGAAAACGATGCTCCTGCGCCTTGAAACCAACGGTGCTGGCATTGGCGAGGTTATTCGCGGTGCCCGCCTGCTGCATGAAAACATGCTTGGCGCCGGTCATTGCGGTGTAAATCAAACGGTCCATGTCAGCGGCTCAGTTTGTCAATTAACGAAGATTGATCAGTGTTTGCAAAATCTGATCCTGTGTCTTGATCGACTGTGCATTCGCCTGATAGTTACGTTGCTGGATGATCATGTTGACCAGTTCCGCGCTCATATCGACGTTGGATTCTTCGACGCGGCCCGAACCGATTGTGCCATTCAGGCCGTCACCCGGACCAGCTAGCGCCGCCTGACCGGAATCAATGGTCTCACTCCACAGATTGTCACCCACCGAGGCCAGGCCATTTGGATTACGGAAAGTTGCAAGAATGACTTTACCAAGATCGCGAGTTTCGCCGTTGGTATAGCGCCCCTGAACAATGCCATCCGTACTCACCGATACACTGGCAATTTCCCCCGGAGGAGAACCATCCTGAGTGATTTCAAACACAGCCGAGGCAGAACGCCGCTGCGTGAAATTACTCAGATCAAGGTCAAATAGCAACGGATCGGAGCCGGTACCCAGGGTAGTCGATGAGACCGAAACACGAATTGGGTTGTCGGTGCTAACTGCTGAATCAAACCCCCCAAAAGATGAATTAAAGCCGATCCGGCTAGCTGCCGTGCCTAGCGGAGCATCAGTCCCGGTTAAAGCACTACCATCAAACGTCACATAGACATCCCATGGATTCGGCTCTGCAGGAGGCCCCACAACCGCCGTTCGTTTCGCAAAGAACATACTTACCGAATGCTGATTTCCCAAGCTGTCATACACCGCTGCAGATGTCGTGAAACTGTAGGTGCTGGGGTTAGTTTGATCGAATGGGGCCGTCACCGGATCAATGACATCTGACGCCGAATCAAGATTCCCCCGCACCACCACTGCATCGCCATCAGGAGCGAGGTCACCATTTACATCACCGCCACCGGTTGCCTTGGCACCGATACCATTTGGCGGCACCAAAATGGGCCGAGGTGTTGTACTGCCGATAAATGCCACAGTTCCATCTGCATTCACCGTTTGGTAGCCCATCAGGCGCTCACCCAAGGGGGTCACGATATAGCCATCCTTATCCAGATCAAACTGACCGTTACGTGAATAAGCCGTTGAACCATTATTGCGTTCGATCTGGAAAAAACCATTGCCACCAATAGCCATATCCAGAGGGTTATTGGTGGCTGTCGTCGCACCCTGCGTAAAAGCCTGGCGAACAGCCAGTGTATTCCCGCCCATGCCGACCTGAAGATTTGAAACCCCGCCACCCATCGCTGCAGCGAAAGTATCCGAAAATACGGTGCTACTCGCTTTGAAACCGACGGTCGATGAATTCGCCACGTTACTTGAGATAACGTCCAGCGCACGAGAAGAAGCGCCCAGACCGCTTAGACCTTGTTGGAATGCCATGATGAACTCCGTTAATTCATGATCTGTAAAATATCGCTGTAGGCCGCTGATTTGTTGTTTGACAACTGCAACGACACTCCGCTAGCTGCCAGAGTAATAGCATTTACCGTGCCAAGTTCGAGTGGCGAGCTATTGACCGACGCCTCGGCATTAGCGGCCTCAACCTTGAAGGTGTACTTTCCCGCAGGCAAGGCCTCTTCCGCATCCGATTGACCGTCCCACACGAAATTCACGACGCCAGCAGCCTGCTTTCCGAGTTCCTGTGTCTGCACGACTTTGCCGCTGGCATCACTGATTGTGACAGTAACGCGCGCAGCGGCCTCCTCAAGATTGACTCCGCCAATTGCACCATACTCGCTTAGCTCAAGGCCGTTGCCGGCAGTTAATACCGCTTTGCCGATCATTGCTGCCGCTTGCATGTTTTGGGTGCTGGCGTAACTGCTCAGCAGTTTGTCCATACTGGCGTTTAGTTTTTCGATTCCGCTGACGGTGCTGATTTGCGAAAGTTGCGCCGTCATTTGATTGGCATCGGTCGGATTCAAAGGATCCTGATTTTTCAATTGCGTCATCAACAAGCTCAAAAACCGAGTTTCCATATCCTCGGCGGCTGTCGTTTTGGTCGCGGAGTCTTGCGAACCCGTAATACCGGAGGTACTGGATGTATTCGTGACACTACTGGTAGCCATTTTTTATTTCTCCTTTAACCCTGCCCGATCTGCAAAGTACGCAGCATCATCGACTTGGCTGTATTCATAACCTCAACATTCGTCTGATAAGAACGCGAGGCAGAAATCATATTGGTCATTTCTTCGACCGCATTGACGTTAGGGAAGGCGACGTAACCTCTTTCATCAGCCGCCGGGTTTTTCGGGTCATAAACCATCCGGGGCGGCGAGGCGTCTTCCACCACCTGGCGGACGCGAACCCCCTTGCTGAGCTCACCATCTGTACCCATTGGCGTTGCCTCAAAAACGACTTGCTTGGCACGGTAAGGCTTGCCATCCGATGAAACGATACTGTCCGCATTCGCCAGATTGGAAGCAACGGCATTAAGCCGCATCGACTGCGCTGTCATCGCACTCGATGAAATATGAAAGACATTAAGCAGGCTCATAATCTTTCCTTAGCTGTTGGTCGAGGCAAGCGCACTGCGAATGCCCTGGAATTTATTGCTGATCAATTGGGTAAGAATCTGGTATTGCAGTGCATTCTCAGTAATGGCAGCCCGCTCAACATCCATATCGACCGTGTTGCCATCGACTGCCGACTGCGTTTCGGCGCGATACTGCAAGCCACCCGCACCACCCACCCCAGAAGCCTGAATGTGCCCCTTCGCGGTTCTTGCCAAATCGACGCCGCCAGCGGGGTTACGCCCACCCATTGCATTCTGCATGGTCGCCTCAAAACTGAAGTCACGCGCCTTGTAATTAGGCGTATCGGCATTGGCAATATTCGATGCCAATACCTGATGACGCTGCGTCCGCAGATTCATTGCCTGGCTTAAAACGGAAATACTTTGCTCAAGACTTGCCATGATGCGCTCCCAATATTTGCTTGGATATAAGCACGCTTTATGCCACCAAAACAGGTCGCGCACTGATGCCAAAACATCGGGCGTTAAAGCCAAAAATTTGGCGCCCACCAACACAGATCAGGCAAAATAGAAAAATGTTTACTCGCTTTTTCTTTCTCGCTCTCGCCCTGACACTCTCACCGTGGCTATTTTCCGCTGAAGACGAACTGGTCCTGGATACCGCCGAACGCTACGTCCGCTTGCAGACCCAGGGGCTGCCGGGGAAGATAAAGATTACGATGGGCAAGCTGGATGTCAGACGACTGCCGGCTTGCTCCGCACTTGAGGCTTTCTTGCCGCCCGGCACTCGCCTGAGCGGAAGAACCCATATCGGCGTTCGCTGCCTCGGGCCAAACATCTGGAGTGTTCTGGTGCCGGCACAAATTGCCGTTACCGGCAATTACGTCACGACCGTTCGGGCTCTGAGTGCCGGACAAACGCTGCGCGCCCAAGATTTGGCAACTCTTTCCGGTGATATATCCAGCCTGCCGACGGGCGTGGTTGTTAATCCCGCCAATGCCATCGGCAAAACGTTGCGTAACTCGCTCGGCGCTGGCCAACCCTTACGTAGCGACCAACTGCTCGCCCCACGGGTGATACGTCAGGGTCAAACAGTTCGCGTCATCTCGAATGGACAAGGCTTCTCAGTGAGTAGCGAAGGCAAAGCGATTAACAATGCGGCCGCAGGCGAAGTTGCCCAAATTCGCATGAACACGGGCCAAACCGTCAACGGCATTGCCCAAAATGACGGTAGTGTAGAAATTTCGTTTTAAGGCTAAAGTTTTTTACCCCAAGGTCGTTAACCGCATTAAGTCATAAAGTTTCGAGAAGACCATCATGAAAATCGATAGTTCATACAAGCCAACGACACCTGCAGTAACGCCTCGCCAGGCCACACCGCAGGCCACCCCAGGCGCCAGCAGCCAGGACGCGGTCAGTCTTAGCCAGTTGGCCGGCAGTATGCAGACCAGCGACAAACCGCCTGTTAACGCAGCGCGTATTCAAGAGATCAAGCTGGCCATTTCCGAGGGGCGTTTCAAGATCAACCCTGAAGCTATTGCCAACAGCTTGATCGAATCGGCACGCGATCTGATCAACAGCAACGCCAAACGCGAAGCTTGATGAGCGATATCGCAGCAATCACCCAACGCGAAATCTCGCTAATTTCACGTTTTGTTGCGTTATTAAAAGATGAGCAGGCAGCCTTGAAACTTGCCAATGCTGCTGCGTTACCAGAAATTAGCACCGCCAAAATTGCATTCGTCGAACAGCTAAACGCCCTCGAAATAGAAAGACGTACTGCCTTGGGTATTTTCGGTGAAGAAAATACCCGGCAAGTGATGATCCAATGGTTGGCAAAACACCCTGAAAACAAGACTGCTGCGGTCAACTGGGAAAAACTTCTGATTTTTGCCCGCGAAGCCAAAGAACTTCACGAACTCAATGCCCACCTCGTCGGTCTGCATTTACAGCAAACCTCCGAAGCACTCGCCATCCTGACTCGCCAATCAGCCGAGCACGCGCTCTATGGTAGCAATGGCCAGGCCGGACGATACACCGGCAGCCGCATCGTCGATTCGGCCTGAAGCGCCACTCATTACTATGTTGCTCCTGAGGCATTCCCAGTTTTCGCCGGTGAAATCTCTGTCGGTTCCTCAGGACGATTGGAGTCGATCAATATGCTGACACGGCGGTTCCTTGCCCTGCCTTCCGGCATTGTATTGGTTTCCAGCGGCCGCGTTTCGCCATAACCAATCGCCGTCAGACGCTCTGCCCCAACCCCGCCGTCGTTAAACAAACGCAGCACAGTCGTGGCCCGCATCGCCGACAACTCCCAGTTTGAGGGAAATTGCGGCGTTGAAATAGGGACGTTGTCAGTATGCCCTTCGATGGTGATCGGAAAATCGGATTCGGCCAACACCTGGGCGATAGCCAACATAGCACTGATTGAGGCCGGTTGAAGCTTCGCCTGTCCGGCCGGGAACAAAATACTGTCATTGATTTCGATCGTCACACCACGACTCGTTTCAAGCAAACGCACCTTGCCTTGGGCGACTAATGGCTGCAAGGCATCCATAATATCCCCCGCCACATTTTTCATCTTTTGGCGCTGTTCGACTTTTTTCTCATCGATCTTTCTCGGCTCGGGCAAAGCATCCGGCTTAAGGATCGGTCGCGGCGGGATCGGTGGCGCCCCTTGCATTATGGCAATGGGTTGGCCACCTACCTTGCCAGTCGTATTTGAAAATGCATTGACCAAGGAATGAGAAAGCACCTTGTATTTGCCCTCATTCACTGAAGAAATGGCATACATGACAACAAAGAAAGCAAACAGCAAGGTAATGAAGTCCGCATAAGAAACCAGCCAGCGCTCGTGGTTTTCGTGCTCCTCCGGGCGACGCTTGCGGGCCATTAGAGCAGATAGCCCCGAAGGCGACCTTCAATAATCCGGGGATTGTCACCCAGTGCGATGCCGACCAAGCCATCGATCATCATTTCTTTCGAGGCCACCATGCGGGTGATGTAATACTTCAGCTTGCCGGCAATCGGCAAAAAAATCAGATTAGCCAAACCGACGCCGTAAATTGTCGCAACGAATGCGACCGCGATGCCGGCACCTAGCTTGGTAGGGTCGGAGAGATTTTCCATTACGTGAATCAAACCCATGACGGCACCTATGATGCCAATCGTTGGCGAATAACCACCAGCGGCGTCCCATATTTTTGCCGACTGGCGCCACTCGTCTTCATAGGTATTGATCTCAACTTCAAGCAGTTCGCGTATCCGCTCCGGATCAGCTCCGTCGACCAACAACTGCAAGCCTTTTTTTGCGAAATCATCTTTCAGCGCAGGAATATATTTTTCCAGCGCCAGCAAGCCTTCACGCCGGGAAAGCTGGCTCCAGGCGAGAATTTGATCGATTTGACGCTTCTGCTCAATGACCGGTGGAACCCATACCCACTTGGCCATTTTTATGCCGCGGGTGAAAATATGGAGAGGACTCTGTAACAGAACAGCACCCAGCGTACCACCGCAAACAATTAACAAAGCGGTCGGCTGCACTAAAGAGCCGATGTGCCCACCTTCCAATATCTGCCCGCCGACAATGGCGATCAGACCAATGGCCAGGCCGGCCAGGCTGATCTTATCCAACCAGTTTCTCCTTGCGCCGCCTTGTAGCGACCGGCACTTCACCCGTAAACTGGGTACGCAAACGAGCAATTGCCTGAGTATGCAATTGGCAAATCCTTGACTCAGTCACCCCCATGACCTCACCGATTTCGCGCAAATTCAACTCCTGCTCGTAATACAGTGCCATCATTAATTTCTCCCGTTCAGGCAAGCGATCGATTGCTTTGACCAGCGCAGCCTTGACGTTTTTGTCTTCAAGAATATTCGACGGATCGGCGTCATTGTCAGTGAAGTGACGCTCGAGAAAATCTTCATCGCCCTCGCCAGCAAAGTCATCGAAGTAAACTAACTGATGGCCGCGTGCGTCCTGCAGTGTTTTTTGATACTCCGCCAACGTCATACCCAACGTCTCGGCCAGTTCGCGTTCAGAAGGCGCCCGACCATGCGTATGCTCCAGCGTCTTGATCGCCCCTTCAATACGCCGCAACTCACGCCGCAAGTTTCGTGGCAACCAGTCATTTTCACGCAGACCATCAAGCATGGCACCACGCACACGTTGTGTCGCGTAAGTCTCGAATTGGGCACCGAAGCCATCTTCGAAACGGTCCAAAGCGTCAAGCAACCCCAGCATGCCGTTTTGAACCAAGTCATCAAATTGGACGTTGGCCGGCAGACGTGCCAACAAATGATAGGCGATGCGCTTCACCAGCGGCACGAAGCGCTGAACCAACTGTTCCCTATCAGGCTGCCCGGCAGCGGTATACATCAGGCTCGGAGTACGTTTGGGGTTATGCGTTGACTCAAGTGTAGCAGTTGCTGCATGAAATGCTCGACCCCACCGGTCTCACTCTCCCCGCGTTGCCAATAAAGCAAGTCAGCGGCGATATCACGGAATGCCGCCGCAGAGGGCGAATCCGGCACTTGCACCAAGACCGGCCGGCAAAGTTGGGCTGATTGGCGCAATGACTCATCCAGCGGAATGGCGCCAGCAAACTCAAGCCGGGCCACCCCACGCTGGGCCGCAACCTGGGCAATATTTTCGAAAATTGAACGCGCATCCGGTTGGCTGCGCACTTTGTTAACCAGAATACGGAAATGCTTGCGGGAGAACGCGTGGCTGACTTTTTTGATCAGGGAGTAAGCTTCAGTGATCGACGCACTGCTACCCGACAAAACGACAACGGTTTCCTGCGAGGCCAGGCCAAACGGTGAAAAACCATTCGGATGCGTCATGCTGGCATCGACCAGAATAACGTCGAGCGGTCGCTCCAGCCCCGACATCGCATCAAGCAGGCTTTGTTGCTGCGGCAATGAAAGGCGCCCAATATTTTTCACAGCCTTGGCGGCAGGCAAAACGAGCAATCCGTTCATCGGCTGCAATAAGACCTGCGACAGCGCCATTTCGCGCTGCACGACATGGAGCAGGTCATAGCGGGCAACCAGGCCAAAGGAGGAGGCAATGTCGTCTTGTGAGGCGTGTTCGTCAATAATGAGAACTTCTTTACCCAGCCGGGCCAGCGCAACACCCAGATTAGCAATGGCAACGCTTCGCCCGACGCCTTCGCAACCGGCGACAAAGGTCACCACCTGCAATTGCCGCCCTCCGCCCAGCATACGACGCAGACCGTCGGCCTGATCAAAACGAAAATCAGCCACGACGACCACCCATTGCCACCATGCCGGCATTAGCCATAACCAGGCCAGGTTCAACGCCATTATATTTATGCGGCGACGTATCCGGCACATCCTTGAAGGCACGATGCAACAGATAACCACGGTTGGGCAGATGCAAATCTTCCGGTACACGCTGGCCATTTGAAACATAGTGCAGCTTCAAACCATGCCGCATGATGACGTCGAGCGGCGTGGCGAGGCTGGCCGCTTCGTCGATTTTGGTCAGGATGCAGCCGGCCAGATTGTCGCCTTCGTAGGCGCGAACCACGTCATCCAGGGTATCGCCACGGGAGGTCGAAGAGAGCAGCAACAGACGATGTACGTCACAGCCAGCCAGCATATCGGTCAGTTCCGGCACCAACTTGTCTTTCTGACTCATCCCCATCGTGTCGATCAATACCATGTGCTTGTGCTGCAATTCGACCAAAGTCTGTCGAAGTTCAGCGGCATCTTTGACCAGATAAACCGTCACACCAAGGATACGGCCATAAATACGCAATTGTTCGTGAGCGCCAATCCGATAACCATCGGTCGTCACCAACGCGACCTTGCTCGGCCCATGACGGAGCACACAGCGTGCTGCCAGTTTGGCTGTCGTCGTCGTCTTGCCAACTCCGGTGGGGCCGACCAGCGCATAAACACCGCCACGGTCCACTATGTCGCTTTCATTGCCAATGGTGAATAAGGAGCGATCGGCAGCACCTTTTACCCAGGCCATTGCCTGCACAGCATCCATTTCGGTGGGCAAATCTGAGAGTAGATCACGGGCAAATTGTGGAGAGAAACCGGATTCAAGCATCTGACGCAAGAGTTCCGTTTTCACCGGCGCCGAGCGTGATGCCTCGCCCCAGGCGAACCCGGCTAGATGTTGCTCGACAATCTTGCGCAGCGAACGAATTTCATCCATTACCTGCATCGGCACAACTTCCGCCTCGGTACGCTGTGGCGCACTGGCTTGCGTTTGTTGCCGGGGTAAGGCGGCAGGTGCTGTTTGCTGCGCTGGCGGCATGTTTGCTGCGGTCGACGGCTGCGGACGGCTATTTTCAAGATTACGCAATGAGCCATTTTTCGGAATGCCTGCGTTGACAGCCCCCACCGAGCGAGCGATTTGAGCCGGCTGCGCCATTGGACGCTGAACAGGTGCCGGCTGCGGCTGAAGCGGCACAGCATGGCGTTGCGCCAGCGGTGCCGACTGTGCCACCTGAGCACGAGCAGAGGAAAGGGAAACGCGATAATCATCAGCATCCACCGGAGCGGGGCGACGCTCGGGCGGGGCGCGATCAGCCACCTGGGTCGGCACAATCATCGCCATATCGCGAGCGGCAACCGCCATGATTTCGACACCGCCAGGGATGCCTCGATTGGAAAGAATAATCGCATCGTTACCGAGCGTTTCTTTCACTTTTCGTAAGGCGTCTCTTGCTGTGGCCGCGATAAATTTTCTGACGTTCATGTTTTACCTCCGATAACCGAGGTCACCTTGATAATTCGATTTTCTGGAACTTCGTTATGTGCCAGCACCTTCAACTGCGGTACGGTGCGGCGCAAAAACCGGGAAAGCAGCAAGCGCAAACTTGCTGGGACAAGGAGGACAGCTGGTAAGCCAAGATCCTCCTGGCGCTTCGCCGCCCCAGCAGTTTCGCGAACCAGGGTATCGGCCAGGCCGGGTTCGAAACTCGTATTTTCCGAACCGCCGCCAATGGCTTGCGAAAGAAGTCGCTCAAGGGTCGGGTCAAGGGACATGACCTGCATTTCGGCACTCCCCGGGAAAAGTTGCTGAACGATGGCCCGACCCAACGCACTGCGCACCTGCGTCGAAATTTCGTCCGCATTTTGCGTGCGCGTCGCGTGATCAGCGACGGTTTCGATGATGGTTCGCATATCGCGAATAGGCACACCTTCGTCAAGCAGGCTTTGCAGCACCTTTTGCAGGGTGCCGAGCGGCAAGACTTTCGGGACCAGATCCTCGACCAGTTTGGGCATTTCCTTGGCGAGGTGATCGAGCAATTGTTGCACCTCTTGACGGCCAAGCAGTTCCGCAGCATGAGTCAAAATCAGGTGATTCAGATGCGTCGCCACCACTGTTGAGGCGTCAACCACGGTATAGCCATAGGCTTGCGCCTGGTCGCGCTGGCTCGCGTCAATCCAGGTTGCGGGCAGACCGAAGGCTGGATCCTTAGTTGCCGTACCGCTCAGAGTGCCGGCAACGCGCCCCGGGTTAATCGCCAGGAACTGCCCGGTGTAAGCCTCGCCCAGTCCAACTTCGACGCCCTTCAGAAGAATGCGGTAAGCGTTCGGCTTCAATTCGAGGTTGTCACGAATATGGACCGGCGAAACGAGGAAGCCGACTTCCTGGGCGAATTTTTTACGGATGCCACGAATACGACGCAGCAATTCCCCATCTTGCGATTTGTCGACCAGAGGAATTAAGCGATAGCCGACTTCAAGCCCCAAGACATCAAGCGGCGCCACATCGTTCCAACTCGCCTCCATGGCCTCCTGAACGGGGGCTGGCGCAACCTTGACAGGGGTTTCGACAACACGCTTTTCAGTCTGCAACATCCGCCAGGCCAACCAAGCCATGCCCGAGGCGATCAACAAAAAAACCGTATTCGGCATACCGGGGATCATGCCGAGAAGGCCGACCATTGCTGCGGCGATGCCGAGCGCCTTGCCATTACGGAACATTTGTCCCATAACCTGCTGCCCGACATCACGATCGTCTGAGACGCGAGTTACGACCATACCAGCCGCAATGGAAATGATCAGCCCAGGAATCTGAGCGACCAGTCCGTCACCGATTGCCAGCAGGGTGTAGTTTTTCCCCGCCATGGCCAGGGGCATATCATGCTGGAGCACGCCAACAATCAAACCGCCGACAATATTCAACAAGGTGATAACGATACCCGCGACGGCATCGCCACGCACAAATTTTGACGCACCGTCCATCGAGCCAAAGAACTCGGCTTCACGGGAAATATCCTGACGCCGTGTGCGCGCTTCGTCTTCGCCGATCAGACCGGCATTAAGATCGGCGTCGATCGCCATCTGCTTACCCGGCATTGCATCGAGCGTAAACCGCGCGGCAACTTCAGCGACTCGCCCAGCGCCTTTGGTAATGACCATGAAGTTAATCACGACCAGAATTAGGAATACGATAATACCAACAGCAAAATTACCGCCGACCAAAAAATGCCCGAACGCCTCGATAACCTTGCCTGCCGCATCCGGCCCGGTATGCCCTTCGAGCATGACAACACGTGTTGAGGCGACATTGAGGGACAATCGCATAAGCGTCGTCACGAGCAAAACAGTGGGGAAAACCGAGAAATCGAGGGTCTTTTGGACGTTGACCGCAACCAACAACACCAGCACGGCAATGGCAATATTGAAGGTAAAGAACAGATCAAGGACGAAGGCTGGCAGTGGCAGCACCATCATCGCCAGAATCATCAGGATCAGGACGGGGGCTGCCATCTGCGTGGCGTTCAAACGTCCGAGCAAATTTTGCATGCTGAGTGATGAGCCGGCCATTACGCGGCCTCCGGCACTAATTCAGACGGCACCGGCAGATTGCGCGGCATCACCGGATAAGCGCCGCCCTGCTGACGCCAGTTGGCAAGCTGATAAATATAAGCAAGAACCTCCGCCACTGCGTTATACAGGGCGGAGGGAATAGGTGCATCGAGGTTAGCATGCTTGTAGAGGGCTCGCGCCAAGGGCGGCGCTTCCATGACAGGAACCGCATGCTCCGCGCCAATTTCCCTTATTTTCAAGGCGATCACCCCGACGCCCTTGGCCACTACCTTTGGCGCCGCCATCCCCGCCTGATAGGAAAGCGCCACCGCGTAATGCGTTGGATTGGTGACAATCACATTAGCCTGCGGCACCGCGGCCATCATACGTTTGCGTGCGGCCTGCATCTGCAGGCTACGAATCCGCCCTTTGACCTGCGGATCGCCCATCATTTCCTTCATTTCCTGCTTGACCTCTTCCTTGGTCATTTTCAGCTTTTCAATGTATTGCCAAAGCTGGAAGGGGACATCGGCAGCAACAACGATGAACAGGGTTGAAGCCAGAATCAAGAAGGAAAAAGTGACCAGATTGCCAGCGTGCGCCATTGCTGCCTCAAGCGACTCACCGAACAAACCAAAAATCTCGTCGCGCTCTTTCCAGATCAGCAAAACGCCGACACCACCTACCAAAACCGCTTTGAGGATGGCCTTGCCCAACTCCATCAGGCTATTCCAGGAAAACATCCGCCCCAAACCGCTCAGCGGGTTCATTCGGCTCAGATCTGGTACCAAAGCCTTACCGGAAAACACCCACGCATTCAAAAAAAATGGCGGCAAAACAGACGCAAGCACCAGCAGAGCCAAAAATGGAGAAAAGGCTATCAGTGCATCGAGCGAAAGATCGAACAAGCGTGGCAGCATCATGGCTGGCTCATGCATGTATTGGGGCTCGACAGAAAACGCCTTGCGGGCAATGTTCAAGGAGCGCTGCATAAACCAGCCCCCCATCATCCAGAAAGAAGTTGCTGCAGTAATCAAAACCAAGAACGTACCGAGCTCACGGGAATGTGGAACCTGCCCTTTTTCTTGGGCTTGCTCCAGTCGCCTACCGGTAGGCTCTTCCGTTTTATCGAGGTCGCTCTCTTCGGCCATAGCCATCTTCTGAAATTTATGGGGCTATTATAGGAAAAAACCAAAGAAATTAAACAGGTACGAGTGCTTATTTAGCCAGTTTCTCAGAAGAGCATCGCAAGCCCATGACAACAGAGTAAACTTTTTAAAAGAAAAAAAAGGGGGCAAGCCCCCTTTTAAGTCGTTGACTGGAAATGAAAATCAGACAAATTCGAGGGCTCGCAAACCGGCTCTCATATCGGCATGCTGCCCAAGATCAGCCAGCAACTCTTTCATATCCAGAATCAACACAATTTGACCATTCGACAAGGTTGTTACACCGGCCACACCCTTGGGCCGAAAATCTTCCAGCGACTTGATCACGGCATCATCCCGTCCAGCGAAACTATCAACCCCGAGAATAAAACTACGTTCAGTCGTCTGCATGAAGACGCCATATTCGGGATATTGCTCAAGCGGCCAGCCCAGCAAACTAGCGAGCGAAATCACTGGCAAAACCTCGCCACGCACAACCAGCGTTTCCTTGCCACCAACCTCCTGAACACGAGTCTGATCGATTGGCAATATTTCCCGCACCATCGATAGTGGCAATGCAAATGGCTGATCGCCCAACAGAACCAGCAAAACAGGCAAAATAGCCAGCGTCAGCGGTAAGGAAATAATGAAAACCGAACCCTTGCCAGGCTCGGAACGAATTTCAATCGAACCGTTAAGTTTGTGGATATTGGTCTTCACCACATCCATGCCGACGCCACGGCCCGAAACAGCCGAAACCTGGGCCATGGTGGAAAACCCCGGCAAGAAAATAAGATTCAGGCTCTGCCGCTCATCGAGCATATTGGCCTCTTCTTCAGAAACCAGACCCTTTTCGACTGCTTTGGCACGGATGCGCTCCGCACTCATCCCCTTGCCATCATCAGCAATGATCAGAACGATATGATCGCCTTCCTGACGCGCCTCCAGGCGAACCAGACTCTTTACCGGCTTACCGGCTGCCTGGCGCTCAGCCGGCATTTCGACGCCATGATCGACGGCGTTTCGAATCAGGTGAATCAACGGATCAGCCAGATCCTCGATCATTGTTTTATCAACTTCAGTTTCTTCACCAGCCAGAACCAGCTCAACATCCTTACCCAACTGCCGAGCCAGATCGCGGGCAATCCGCGGATATTTCTGGAACAGCCGGCCAATCGGCTGCATTCGGGTCTTCATCACCGAATTTTGCAGATCAGAGACGAGCAGATCGAGTTGGCTTACCGCCTGATCAAGCGCTTGAAGCGTCTCCGAATCATTTTTACCAGCCAGAATATCGACTCGCAAACTGGTCAGACGATTCTTGGTTAGACCAATTTCACCAGAAAGATTGAGTACCTGATCAAGGCGCGAAGTATCGACACGAATTGTATTTTCGCGCCCCCGCTCCTCAGCGCGTCGCCCAGCAGCGGCTTGCCCAGACGGCTGATCAGTTGCCCGACGAGCCGCCGGTGCAACCGCGGGGGAAGGTGTTACGGAGACATCGGCTGGCAACGGCGCCGCCTCAGCCTCCTCTTTAGTAATCACCTCTCCCTGCGTTGCGGTTGTAGTTGCGGTCGTGGCCGACTGGCCGGTTACGGCAGAATGCAAGGCATTCCAGTCAGGCTCACCTGTTGCAGGCGAAGGGGCTGCTGCCACAACAGGCGGCGGCTCGACAGGCGCAACGACCGGCGCAGGCGACTCGCCCTCCAATGCGCTGCGCAGCGCTGAAATAACCTGGGGATCAGCCGGCTGTGGTTGGACTGCCTGACCCAGTTCGCCGAACATTTCACGCACACCATTGGTCGCAGCCATGATGACATCCATCAAGTTAGCGGTGAGTTCGAGTTCACCGTTGCGCAACTTATCGAACAAATTTTCGGTAAGGTGACAAAGCGTCACCAATTCGGTGGCATTGAGAAAACCGGCACCACCTTTTACCGTATGAAAACCACGAAATATCTCATTCAATAGACCATGATCATCTGGCATTTTCTCCAGATCGACCAACTTGTTATCCACATCGGACAACAGGTCACTGGCTTCTTGAAGAAAATCCTGAAGCAGCTCTTCCATCCCAGCAAAATCGCTCATTTCTGCCCCCCCCCTAGAAACCAAGGCTATCGAGCAAATCATCGACTTGCTCTTGGTTAACCACAACATCCGTCCGCCCTTCGGCTCTCACTACGGGCCCATTCATCAGACTATTGACCTCTTCAGTACGCTTGGTTTCCGGCACCACCTCAAGGAGAACGCTCATCAGACTGGATTCAAGCTCCTGCGCCAGACCGACAATCTTTTTAATAACCTGGCCGGTCAGATCCTGAAAATCCTGCGCCATCATGATTTCAGTCAATTGGGCATGTGTTGCTTTGGTTTTTTGCGGCAATTCACCATTCAGAAAAACACGCGTTTCTGTGGCCAATTGCTTGAATTCATCAACCCCCATCTGATTAGCAAAAACCTTATCCCAACGCCTGCCAAGTGCATGAGCACCATTTTCAATTTCATCAACCAACGGCCCGGCAACATCTGTCGCATTTAGCACGCGGCAAGCGGCCTGCTCTGTCAAGTTTGCAACATAAGCCAGACGGTCTTTGGCATCAGGCAGGGCAGATACGGTTTTTTCGAGCAATTTGTCATAGCCCAACTTGCTAAGCGTATCGTGCAAAGATCGCGCCATTTGACCAATCCGATTAAAGACCACCTCTTGCTGTGACCAGGTATCGCCTGAAGTCGCCGGCAACGCCGGCTGAGCTACCACCTGGGCTTGCACAGCCTCTGTTTCAGCCGAGATGCTATCGAATAAGGCTTGAAGATCATCGTTATCATCACTCGCCGATGCAGCCTTCGCTGGCGTAGCCGTAACCACTACGGCAGGCGCTGGCGGAACCGGCGCGTAATCTGCAGCAATTGAATCAAAAAGAGCTTCAAGATCGGAGGTGTCGTTGGTTGTTGTCATCATCCCTCCTTAAGCCTGACCCATTTTCTCGAAAATTTTATTCAATTTCTCCGACAAGGTTCCGGCGGTAAAAGGTTTGACAATGTACCCGCTCGCCCCCGCTTGAGCGGCGGCGATAATATTTTCTTTTTTTGCCTCAGCAGTAATCATTAAGACCGGCAAATGCTTAAGATTTGGCGTTGCACGGATCGACTGCAGCAAAGTCAGCCCATCCATATTCGGCATATTCCAGTCTGTTACGACAAATTCGAAACCTCCGTTTTGTAGCTTCTGCAGTGCAATCGCACCATCTTCAGCCTCGTCGACGTTAGTAAAACCCAACTCCTTGAGCAAATTACGAACGATACGACGCATGGTGGAGAAATCATCCACCACCAGAAATCTCATTTTCGGATCAACTGCCATGCACTACTCCAGAGTTTTTAGTTGTTATCGTTCGATTAGCGGGCGCAGGGTATCGGCCAGCGCCTCGGCGTCAAATTTTGCGACATAGGCATCGACACCGACTGACTTGCCCATCGCACGATTGGCCTCAGAAGAAAGCGATGAGTGCATTACCACCGGCACGCCCTCAAAACGCGAATCGGACTTGATATTTTTAGTCAACACATAGCCATCCATTTCAGGCATCTCAGCATCGACCAGAATCAAGCGAACTTCATCACGGATTTTGCTGCCGCTCTGCAGTGCGTGCGCGGCCAAACCTTGTAAGCGCGTCCACGCCTCCATACCATTGGTGGCATGTTTGTGACGAACACCGAGTTTATCCAGCACCTCGGCAATCTTGCGGCGAGCCACAACCGAGTCATCGACGAAAAATACACTGGTCCCCGCATCGACTCTGGCTGGCGGTATGTCAACAATCATTGCCTCACCAAACGCATTGGCCAGAATTTGTTCAACATCGAGGATGGAAACCAAGTTACTGCCGTCTAGCTCGATAACCGCAGTAATCAAACCCTGATTTGAAGCGAGGACACTTTCCGGCGCCTTCACCCGTTCCCAGTCGACACGAATAATTCGGTCAACCTCATGCACCAGAAAACCCAGGGTCCGCTTTGAGTATTCTGCCACCATCATCGTCTTGCCCAGGCCCGGTGGCACACCTTCCAACTGCATGAAAGGAGCCAGCGAAAGGACGGGAATCACATTCCCGCGTAAGGAAATCAGGCCTTCAACACCACGCGGCATATTGGGTGTCTTTGTGATTCGCGGCGTCCGGCCGACTTCGCGAACCTTAAAGACGTTAATGCCGAAAATTTCTCGAGTACCTAGCGAAAATAGCAAAATCTCCATTTTATTGGAGCCAGCCAGGCGAGTGCGCGCATCGACGCTATCGAGAAGATTTTTGTTTTGAACGAGATCCATCACCAACCCCTGTAAATGCTCACGCTGCCTTGACCGGCATGTTTTCTGCACCCAAACGACGGGTCAATGTTTCTGACAGCCGCTGCGGCTCAAACTTGGGCACATATTCATCTACCCCAACCGATGATCCCAGTTTTTGATTCGACATCCCAGACAGAGAGGAATGCATGATCACGGGGATACCATTAAAGCGAGCATCGGACTTTATTTTTTTGGTCAAAATATAGCCATCCATCTCGGGCATCTCAATATCAGTCAATACCAGACTGATCACGGAAGAAGCGGACTGTCCAATTGATTGAGCATAGCTTGCAATCTTCTCCATTTCTTCCCACATTTGCCGACCATTCACTGCACTGACACTCTTGACGCCCATGACAGCAAGCGTTCGCTCAATCTGCTTGCGAGCCACACTGGAATCATCGCAATAAAAAACGGTGACATCAGGACGGTCCAGCGGAACAACACCGCGGAACATCGCTTCGCTATCAATTGAGGTAGTCTCCGAGAGAACTTTTTCAACGTCCATCATCATTACCAGGCGATTATCTTCAAGCTCAGTGACCGCAGTCACCAACCCCCCCGTCTGAGATGTCAGCATTTCTGGTGGCACGCGCATTTTGCTCCAGTCGAGGCGCAGAATTGTGTCTACACCCTCCACGAGAAAACCCTGCGTGTGGCCGTTATACTCGGTGACAATCATTATTTCGCGCGGCGTTTCGGCTGAAAACCCGGAGTATTTAGCAAGATCAATCACCGGCACCAGCGCACCGCGCAAGCTCACCATACCCTCCACCGATGAAGGCATATCGGGCGCAGCGGTAATCACTGGTGTACGCATCACCTCACGCACTTTGAAGACATTGATGCCATAAGTTTCACGGCGCCCTGTGCGCGGGTCGAGGCCGAGGAAAAACAACAAAATCTCAAGCTTGTTGGTGCCAGCAAGCTTGGTTCGCGCATCAATATTTTTTAACAACTCTGACATCGTCATTCCCTCGCACGTAGTGCAATCGGCTTATTGGTTTCAAGTTGCTGCCGAAGAAAATCTAGAATACACGCTTTTCGACGTGTGACAAACCGCTCAAAAAGCTGCCTACCGTCACGTCCACCGCATCACAGCAAATCAATACTAACGTTTTATGCAAACGAAATTTTAAGAAATATTGAATAATTTGCTGAAATTGGCAATATCAAGAACCTGCTTAACGTTACCCCCCACGCCAACCAACGCCACTTCCTTGCTCACGCCGCCCAACTTGTCACGTAGCATGAGCAACATCCCCAATGCCGAACTATCAAGATAATCAACCCCGGAAAAATCAACCGTTACCGAACGAACTTCCGTATCTGAAATAAGTGGTTCGTAAGCGTTGCGAAAATCACGGTGAGTATTGAAGTCAAACCGCCCGACTAGTTTAACGACTGCTTTGCCGGCATCCTTGAGCACATTTGTTTGCATTTATTTTCCTAGTTTTGTGAAATCTAACGATACTACTAGTTTAATACTTTCGCCATAGCCGACAAGCCCCAAAACATTTTAGCGGCTTGCTGACTGCAAAACACGTTTGCCGATTTCTTCCAGCCCCCATTGCTCTTCAACCGCACCGACCAAAAAAGCCTCACGCGGCATGCCATAAACGACACAGCTTGCCTCATCCTGACCAAAGGTTTTCGCACCGGCCTGACGCATGCGCAACAAGCCTTGGGCGCCATCCTTTCCCATCCCGGTGAGAATCACGCCGACAGCTTGATGGCCTACCAGGTTGGCGGCTGAATCAAATAAAACATCAACCGAGGGGCGATGCCGATTGACCGGTGGCGTCGCGAGCAATTCAGTCACATAACCGGCGGAGCCCCTGCGGATTTGCAAGTGCGAATGACCGGGCGCGATGAAGACGTTACCCGGTTCAATCTTTTCATTGCCTTGAGCCTCCATGACCCGAGGCGCACAAAGGCCATCCAGGCGTCGAGCAAAAGAAGTGGTAAAAGTTTCAGGCATATGTTGAACGATCAGGATGGGCGGACAGTCAGCAGGAATTGCCATGAGAAACTCTTTGATCGCCTCGGTGCCGCCGGTCGATGCACCAAGAAAGATTATTTTCCCGCTAGCGCCAGAACGGGTAATGGTCGAGGCGGATTGCATCATCGGAACTTTAGCGGTTTTAGCGGGTGGCGTTGTCACCGGCAGGGCAATAGGCTGACGCCGCAGGCGAGCACATTTGGCAGCACGAATTTTTTCGAGCAACTCCTCGGCATAATCCTCCATGCGCCGGTTGCCATCAGCACGCGGCTTGCCAATAAAATCAACGGCACCCAATTCGAGCGCCTTCAAGGTCGTTTCCGATCCGGCCGCAGTGGAAGAAGAGACCATCACTACCGGCATGGGCCGTAAGCGCATCAGGCGCTCAAGAAACTCCAAGCCATCCATCTTCGGCATATGGACATCCAAGGTCAGGACGTCCGGATTAAGCGTTTTGATCATTTCTCGGGCAATCACGGCGTCGGGCGCGGCGCCAATGACTTCAATATCAGGCGCGGAGTTAATCATTTCGGTCAACAAGCTGCGCATTAATGCCGAGTCATCAATGACCAATACACGAATTTTCATCAAGGGATATCCCGCATAGATTCAGAAAAAAGGCTGTTTTTTGGCGTTGACCGCATCAAATGAACAACTCCACATCGCCTTCCATTTTTGCCCTGCCCAAACGATCCTTGTAGTCACGTTCACGAGAGAACAGGGTCTCGTTATGTACACGATGTAACTTTTTGACTAGAACGCGCCCCGCACTGGGGAAAAAATAAATTTTCCGCGGATAGGAATCAAGCAAATCTTTGGCAACAATTGGAATTTTTTCGGTTTTCAGAAAATCCAATACAAACTCGGCATTTCTTACCCCAACATTGCTGCTCGACAGGCTCGCCATGACCGCCCCCCCACCAAAAACCTTGGCTTCCAGGCGATTACGCTTTGCCCCCATCTTTAGTAAATGGTTAATTAATATTTCCATCGCATAGATTCCGTAGCGCGCCGAAGATCCTACCGCTTCCCGCCCCCCATCCGGCAACATGAAATGATTCATCCCGCCGATGCCGGACTCAGTATCCCGCACACAGGCAGAGACGCAGGAGCCGAGCACTGTCACCAACAACATGCCCTTGTCGGTGACAAAATATTCACCAGGCAATATTTTGGCCGCTTCGGTATCGAAATGCCGATCAAAGTAGCGGTTACTGGCGAGGTTTTCGTCGTAGGCGTGCAGCACGGATGTCCTTTATTGCCTTATCGGGCTTTAGCCAAGGCATAAACCGTCTTGCCCAATGACTTAAAAATATCGGCGGCGTGGAGAAAACTCTCGGAATGCCCGGCGAACATCAGTCCCTCGGGTTGCATCAAAGGCGCGAAACGGGAAAGTATTTTGTGCTGGGTCGGTTTATCGAAGTAAATCATGACGTTACGGCAGAAAATAACGTCAAGCGGCCCGCGCACTGGCCAATTAGCTTCCAGCAAATTAACCCGCTGAAACTCGATCAGCCGCTTCAACTCCGGCCGCACCGAAACAAAGCCCTCCTGACTGCCTGAGCCTTTGAGGAAGAAACGCTTCAGGCGTTCAGGTGCAATTTTTTCGACACGATCAATCGGATAAACCCCTTTCTGGGCCGTCGCCAGCACATTGGTATCGAGATCAGAGGCGAAAATAGAAACGTGTGACGCATTGGCGCCAAAGGTTTCAAGCACGGTCATGGCGATCGAGTATGGCTCTTCGCCAGTGGATGCGGCCGAACACCAGATGCGAATCGGGCGCTTGGAGCCGAGTTTGTTTAGTTGATCGGCAAGAATTGGAAAGTGGTGCGGTTCACGAAAAAATGAGGTCAGATTCGTCGTCAATGAATTAACGAAGCGCTCCCACTCATCGGCACCGCCCTTCTCCAGCATGTCGAGATATTCAACAAAGGTATTTTTTCCGGTCGCCCGAAGACGGCGAGCCAGACGGGAGTAAACCATGTCCTGTTTGACCGGCGAAAGGGAAATCCCGGCATGCTGATAAATCAGCTTGCGCACACGCTCAAAGTCAGTGCTGGAAAAACTGAACTCGCGCGGACCCGGCTCGCGCCGATGCCATGCCGAGCGCTGGGTTCTGAGTGTTCAATGGCCGACGACTATCAAGCATTGGCATTTTTCCCATGGTTCATTCCTGCAGGCAGAAGATGCCGCCGGTTTGTTGCTGACAGACACATTATCGGTTGGCTCAAAATTCGGACCACTCGTCATCAAGCGATGCCGGAAGAGCCGGTTTTTTCCCAGAAGAATTTCGCTCGCTCGGTGCCGGACGAGGCGACTGCGCTGGCGCACTCAAGCGGGGCTGCGCCGCTTGTTTAGCCACTTTAAACACCGATACCGATTCAGCCAGATGATTGGCCTGCTCTTCCAGGCTCTCAGCAGCCGCCGCCGCTTCTTCAACCAACGCGGCATTCTGCTGAGTCACTTCGTCCATCTGGCTTACCGCCAGACTGACCTGATCGATCCCGGCGCTTTGCTCGCGGCTGGCCTCGGCGATATCGGTGACAATTTTGGCAACACGCTTGATGCTGGAGACGACTTCTTCCATCGTCCGCCCCGCCTGATCGACCAAACGGTTGCCGGCTTCAACCTTATCCACCGAATCCGAAATCAAGCCTTTGATTTCCCGTGCCGCCGCCGCGCTACGCTGGGCCAGGCTGCGCACCTCGGTCGCCACCACGGCAAAACCGCGACCTTGCTCGCCAGCACGCGCCGCCTCGACCGCTGCATTCAGTGCCAGAATATTGGTCTGGAAAGCAATGCCGTCGATAACGCCAATGATGTCTGCAATCTTGCTGCTCGCCTGATGGATTGAACCCATGGTGTTCACCACCTGACCAACCACTTCGCCACCTCTTTCGGCCACGGCCTGAGCACCTGCCGCAAGCTCATTGGCCTGGCGTGCATTATCGGCATTCTGGCGCACGGTCGTTGTCAGTTGTTCCATACTGGAAGCGGTTTCCTCCAGGCTACTCGCCTGCTCTTCGGTGCGACTCGAGAGATCCTGATTGCCGCTGGCGATTTCCCTGGCTGCAGTATTGATCGTCTCGGCTGAATGTTGGATATCGCCAACCAACTCACGCAGCTTTTGAATCGTTTGGTTCGCGTCATCGCGCAACTTGCCAAAAGTACCTTGATATTCCGAGTTGACCGTATGCATCAAGTCTCCGCCAGCGACACGCTCCAGCAAAACTGCAATTTCACCGATCGCCGCACCGCTGGTTTCGAGCAAACTATTGATTCCGCCACCTAGTTCTTTGTAAAACCCTTCCATCGCACTAGTATCGAGGCGTGCTTCAAGATCCCCCGCGGAAGCACGACTAATCAACGCACCCACCGCCCGCTGCGCATGCAATTCAGCCGTCCGGTCCACCCATTCACCGACCGTTCCCAGACGCTGGCCGCGATCATTAACGATCGGGTTGGTAATCACGTTATAAATGCGACCGCCAATTTCCAGTTCGGTCTGCCGGGTCGATTGCAGTTCGCGCAATGTTTTCAAGGCGGCGGCAGCATCTTCATAGAACGCGCCAATATTGCTACCGACAAAATTATCCACCGTAAAACCAGGCTGCTGTTCACGCAAGCCTGGCTCGATCTGCCGCAGCGTCGTCAGCAGCCCCTTATTGGCGTACAGCACCAAGCCATCGTCGTCCGCAATCCGCAAATTCGCCGAGACACAATCCAGCGCTATGCGGATTCGCAAGTTGTCATTGGCGATGCGTCGAGACTCATCGACATTGAAGCCTTGTTGAATCTGCATCGACTGCAAGCCCTGCAGAAGTTGCCCCACCTCATCATTGGCACCAATCTCAAGTTTCGAATCGTAGCGCCCTTCAGCCAGTTCGCTGAATACCGGCAGGACTTTCTGCTGCAGTGGTTTGACAATCAGTTTATTGATCAACCAGTAAAGAAAGGCCGCCAGCAACAGCGACAGCACAACGCCACCCAGCACGATAAGGCGAGTCACCTGTTGGGAAAGGGCATGAAATTCGTCGAGGTAAGCACCACCGGCGACCAACCAGTTCGCCTCGGGTAGTGTGTCAAATACTGCCAGCTTGTCACGAACGGCGGTTTCACCGAGCTCAGTATTTCGCCACGGATACACAATCTCGCCGCTACCCTGAACCAACATTTCGCGGACAAACTCCCGGCCGGATGCATCTTTGGCGCCAGCGATATTCGCCCCCTCCTTAGCCGGGTGCACAATCAAATTGCCGAAATCATTACCCGGATTGGCATCCAGCACGTAGTAGTAACCCGTCTCGCCAACCTTGAGCGCGCGAATTTTCTGCTTCAGCGTTTCCAGTTCCTTTGAAATATCCAGGCCAACAAAAGTCGCACCAATCACTGCGCCGTCCTGCGCGACAATCGGCGTATAGCTGGTATAGAAGGATTTGCCGAATAGATTTGCCCGACCGACATAGGTCTTGCCAGCCAGCAATGCAGCAAGCGCAGGATGCTCCTTGGCCAGATTGGTACCAACGGCACGTTCACCATTCTCCTTTTTGAGCGAAGTGGTTATTCGCGAAAAGTCGTCACCTTTGCGGGCGAAAATGGTCGCCACGGCTCCAGTTTTTTCGGTAAAGCCATCGACCGCCTCAATTCGGCCGTTAAGAACCTCTCCGTTGGCCAGACGCAAGACGGCTTGCTCGCCCGATGCATCAAGGACGACATCGTCCTGTAAAGACATCTCGAAACCTCGATTCAACTGAATCGCCTCCTGACGCAGTGCGGCCAGATTGGTTTCGACCATTGCCCGGATCAGGCCAACATCATTTTTTAGAGCATGGCGCCCCTGATCATCAAGTAGCTCAGCCAGATGCCCACCAAGCAGCGTGGTTGCAGAACCAACCAGAATGCATAACCCAAGCAACATGCCCAGCACAATTTTTTGTGCTGATGGCGCCCCGGACAACCAGCGCTGCACCATGCCGGCTATCCCGCCACTAACAACGATGCCATGCCGGATTTCCTTACCGCCAGCGCGCTTCTCACGGATCGCCTGATAGGCAGCATCTGCCGCCTGAATCTGCTGCGAACTGGCCTTGCGCCGGACAGACATATAACCCACGACCAAGCCTTTTTCGCGCAAAGGCGTGGCGTTGGCAACAACCCAGTAGTAATCGCCATTCTTGCAGCGATTTTTAACCACACCAGACCACGGCCGACCTGCCTGTAGATCAGCCCACAAATCAGCATAGGCCTCAACCGGCATATCCGGATGGCGAACAATATTGTGCGGCTGACCGATCAATTCAGCTTCGCTGAAGCCGCTGATATCGATGAAATCCTTATTGATATAGGTAATCCGACCTTTAAGGTCTGTTTTCGAGACAATCAAGGTGTTGTCATCGAGCGGGACTTCCACTTGGCTTACCGGCAAATTATTTCGCATAAGGATTCATCCGTCAGGTAGTTATTGTCGTTATTAAAATTCAGCCCACTCGTCCTCATCCGGCGCAGCAAGCGCCGGAACACGACTAGCGGTGGGGGTTTTCAGAGTTGCTACGGTCAACGCCGCTTTGGGCACTGAATTCGTGCTCGAACGCATGCTTTCCAGCAGGGAAATCACGCGCTTCGAACGATTAGCAAACTCGCCGGCAATCTGCGCATGCGCCCCGGCACTATCGCCAGTCATCTGCGTGCGAATCACGTCAGCCGCCGAACGATGGAAACCCGCATGCTCGAGTTTGAGATCTGCATATTGGTTATTTCCGCGTAATGACCGGCCGTCACCATGAATCCAGCAACCGAGCGCACACTGATCATCACGACCGACGACAGCCGGATCAAGCGGGTCACCTTTCCCTCCGACATAATCAAGCAGGCGTTGCTTCCAATTGCCATGCGCGGTGATAGCCCCGTCGAAATCAAGGCCGGCGAGTTGTGACTGATTGTTTACCACAACGCCACCCGGCAACCGGAAGACGGCGACCGAGTCGGACAAACTCCGCGCCTGCTCTTCCAGGCTTTCAGCGGCGGAAGCGGCCTGTTCAACGAGTGCGGCATTCTGCTGCGTCATTTCATCCATTTCGGTGACCGCTAGACTGACCTGCTCGATACCGGCGGTCTGCTCGCGACTGGCTTCCGAAATATCGCTCATGATTCGGGCAACCCGTTGAATGCTGGTAACGACCTCACCCATCGTCCGACCTGCCTGATCGACCAAGCGGCTACCCGTTTGCACCTTGTCGACAGAGTCCGAAATCAAGCCTTTGATTTCCCGGGCGGCAGCGGCACTGCGCTGGGCAAGACTACGCACCTCCGTCGCCACCACGGCAAAACCGCGGCCCTGCTCACCGGCGCGCGCCGCCTCAACCGCGGCATTCAGCGCCAGAATATTGGTCTGGAAAGCAATGCCATCAATCACACTGATGATGTCGGAAATCTTGTTCGAGGATTGGTGAATGGCGCCCATGGTTTCAACTACCTGGCTCACTACATGCCCGCCTTTTTCCGCCACTTGCTGGGCGTCCGTCGCCAGCGTCGTCGCCTGACGAGCGTTATCGGCATTCTGCTTCACGGTGCTGGTCAGCTGCTCCATACTCGAAGCGGTTTCTTCGAGATTGGAAGCTTGTTGCTCAGTACGGCCTGAGAGATCCTGATTGCCGCTGGCAATTTCCTGCGCAGCCGTATTAATCGCATCCGTCGCACCCTTGATCGAAAAAATAATCTCTTGCAGCGTGTCGACCGTGGTATTCGCGTCATCTTTCAACTGACCCAGCGTGCCCTGATATTCAGTTTCAATCTTGCGGGTCAGATCGCCCTGCGACAGACGATTGAGCATCGCACCCAGTTCTTCCAGCGCCCGACTATTCACGTTGAGCAGGTCATTGATACCCTGTGATATCTGCCGGAAGAAACCACTCATCTGTTCCGCCGCGATACGCCGGGAAAAATCGCCCGCCGCAGCGGCGGTAATAATGTCACTCACTTCTTTTTCAATCGCCACTTCAGTGGTTCTGTCGCGCCACTCGACAGCGGTTCCCAGACGCTCGTTTCGCGCGTTGGTAATCGGACTGGCCACCAGTGAGAAGATGCGCCCGCCAACCGGGATTTCAGCTCGGTGGATGCCTTTCAGGGTACCTAGCAAATTGCGCTGATGGGCCGGGCTCTTGTGATAGATATCGAAATTGGAGCCAATCATGGCGTCAGCACTGAAGCCCGGCAAGACCTTGCGTAAATCGGCCTCGGCGGCACGCATCATTTCCAGTACCGCGGCATTGCAATAGATAATTTTGCCGTCAGGATCGGCCACCATCACGCTGTTCGAGGTGACATCGAGGGCGACCTTGATGCGCAATGTTTCATCGGCCACCGTGCGATCCGCATCAATGCGCGCTTTCAAGGCTGACTGCATTTTATCGAGTGAGCGCAACAAATCGGCTACCTCGTCCTGACCCGAAGTATCGATCTGGTTTTCAAGGCGCCCCGAAGCAACCGCATCGGCCACACCCAGCGCACCGGCCAACGGTTGCGTAATGCTGCGGGTAAAGGCATAGGAGAATGCTGTAATCAAGGCAACAACCAACGCCGATAGCCCGATGATCAATTTGACTGCGGTTGCGAAATCGTTCTGCGCCCCCTCAAAAGTCGCGCGCCCCGTGGCGGCGTAGTAAGTACGCAAGGCGTCAGCTGCATCTCTGGCCTGCGCATAACTCGGGCGGATCACATTAGCATAAACACTGGCAGCTTTCTCATAGTCACCGGCATCGAGCGCAGCGCTAGCCGCCATCAGGCCTTCCTTGACGAAAACACCGCGTGTCCGCTCATAATTTGTCGCCAGCTTCTGCTCTTCTTCATTCAAGGTACGCGCTTTGAATGTTTTCCAAAGCTCAGTAATAGCATCGCGATTTTTGATCAGTTGCTCTGTGTGCAAGGTGATCGGATGATCGTGTCCAACCGCCTGCTGCCCACTTGGGTCATGCAACAGGCCCCCCAAGACCTGCATGTTGTTTTCCGCCATCAGCGTCTGGATGCGCAAAACAATTGCGCCCGGCTCAAGTTTGTCGACATAGACCGCTTCAGTGGCCCGATTGAGATCGCGCATATAACTCGCTGCAACCAGCGCCATCACGGCAAACCAGAACGCCATACCCATGGCCTGCCAGAAAAGGCGGGGGCCAATCCGAATTTTATTCAGCATCTTTTTACTCCCTTGCCGGCCAGAATTACGCAGCTGCAGTGTCAATCAGCTCCATGTCGGAACTGGTCATCAAGCGCTCGATATCGGTCACAATCATCATGCGAGACCCCTGCGAAGCGAGTCCCTGGATATAACGTGTATCGAATGTTCCAGCAAAATCCGGTGCCGGCCGGATTTGCGCCTGGGTCAGCGAAATGACGTCAGAAACACTGTCGACCACAACACCAATCACCCGCCGCGCCACGTTCAAAATGATGACCACGGTAAATGGCGTGTATTCGACATTGCCGAGCTTGAACTTGATGCGCAGATCGACCACGGGAACAATAATGCCACGCAGATTAATCACGCCCTTGATGAAAGGCGGAGCATTGGCAATCAGTGTCGGCGACTCGTAACCGCGGATCTCCTGAACCTTCAAAATGTCAATTGCGTACTCCTCACACCCCAACGTGAAGGTCAGGTATTCGCTGGCAGCCAGATCGGCCTCAGCAGTTGCCGTGCCGTTATGCGTCATCGTTTCCATATTCCTGCTCCTTGGTTAGCCGTCAGCCGGCCTTCTGCATATTCGATTTAGCCATGCCGGCAATGGCCGAAACGTCAAGAATCATTGCCACGTGGCCATCGCCCATGATGGTCGCCCCGGATACCCCGGACACCCGCCGGTAATTGGCCTCAAGGCTTTTAATCACCACCTGATGCTGGCCCACCAGGGCATCGACAAAAAGCGCCACCCGGGCGCCATCGGCGTCGAGCACGACCATGATGCCCTGCGTCAGGTCTATCCAGCTTGACTTGATATTGAAAACTTCGTGTAAAACGACCACCGGCAAATATTCACCGCGCACCTGGATGACACGCGCCTGATTGGATAGCGTTTTGATATCACCGGCCTCTGGTTGTAGCGATTCAATGACGTAGGAGAGTGGCAAAATATAAATTTGATTACCGACCGCTACCGACATGCCGTCAAGGATCGCCAAGGTCAGGGGCAGGCGCACTGTCATTCGGGTGCCGACCCCAAAAATGGACTCAATCTCAACCCGTCCGCCCATCGACTGAATATTACGGCGCACGACATCCATCCCCACACCGCGGCCGGAAACATCCGTCACTTGATCAGCCGTCGAGAATCCGGCTTCAAAAATCAAACCAAAAACCTCTTGGTCGGTCATCTGATCCGATGCCGGCAAACCGCGCTCCCGCGCCTTGGCCAGAATTTTGTCGCGGGGCAAGCCGGCGCCGTCATCACCGACTTCAATGACGACATTCCCCCCTTGGTGATAAGCCTTCAAGGTGATAGTACCCACCGGGCTCTTACCTGCAGCCACACGCTTCTCGGGGGTTTCGATGCCGTGATCCAGGCTATTGCGAATCAGGTGTGTCAGCGGATCAGTAATGCGTTCGATCAGACTCTTGTCGAGTTCGGTGGTTTCACCAGTCGTCTTGATTTCCACCTGCTTGCCGAGTTTGCCGGAAAGATCGCGCACGACGCGCGGAAAGCGCGAGAAGACGAAAGAAATCGGCATCATGCGAATCGACATCACCGATTCCTGCAAATCACGGGTATTGCGTTCCAATTGCGCCAGACCATGCGTCAAATGCTCGGGTGCGCCGCCCTGCAATTGGGTTGCAGTCTGTAGCAACATAGATTGTGTAATGACCAGTTCGCCGACCAGATTGATCAGTTGATCAACCTTTTCAATACTGACCCGAATCGAAGAATCACCGGTGGCCGCCACAGGAGGAGCCGTCTTGGCCGCTTTCGGCGATGGTGAAGTTGTGGTGGTTTCCATGACAACAGGCACGGCCTCTGCGACAGGCGGCGTTACCACGGGCAATTCAGGCGCTGGCGGCGTGACTGGGGTAAAGAAACCGAATCCGTCACCCTCTTCTGCCAAACCCGGCTCAGCTAATCGCGGCGTTGGCAACGGCGCAAAAAAACCGTAGCCATCACCCTCTTCAGGCATCGAAGAGTCAGCGGCAGGCAAGGCGGCCGTAGGTAGCGGTTCAAAAAAGCCATAACCGTCACCATCATCCGGCATAGCAACCGCCGGCTGAATGGCGGACTCTCCATTGACAGGAACAAAAAAACCGTAGCCCCGATGCTCATCCGGAACCCCCGGCTGCCCCTTGAAAAATCCGAAGGCTGTCGTGCCGTTGACCGCAACCGAGGTATCTTCAGCGACCCGCCAAGCGCCATGATCGGCGATAAAATCAATCTGATCGGAAAATATCTCCGGCGCCACCTCGGTAATCAGGCGGAGTTGCCAGAAGCCGACATTGCCCGCCTCTGGCGCTGGCTGTCCAAGCACTTCGAGGTCGCCCAAGGCTCGGAACTCGTCAAGCAGATTCGCCACACCTTCACCCTTGGCGGAGATTTCTGTTGGCAAGAACTGGATATCGAATACCCGCCGCCCCTTAACATCGGCGACTAAGGGCATTTGCTCAACGGGTGGCGGCAAGGGTGTCTCAATGGCAGCGGCTGCCACAGGGACAATTGGGGTGGCAGGAGCAACAACGGGGACAACCGGCTGATCGGAAGATAATTGGCGCAAACGCGCACAAATCATCTCAACCGCCTCCGGAGCAACCCCGCCGCGTCCCTGATGGCCTTCGAGCATGCCACGCAGCAAATCACCGCATTCGAGAAAAGCATCGACCATATTGGCGCGCAAACCAAGTTCGTGTTTGCGAATCCGATCCAGCAGATTTTCCAGGATATGCGTCGTTTCGGCCAGGTCGGTAAAACCAAAAGTCCCAGCACTACCTTTGATCGAATGAGCGGCGCGAAAAATAGCATTGAGCTGCTCCGAGTCCGGATTTTCAATATCCAGATCGAGCAGCAGCGTTTCCATTGCGGCCAGATGCTCTTCCGATTCCTCGAAGAACACCTGGTAGAACTGAGTCATGTCGATAGCCATGCTACCCCCTCACTTCGACCACCCCTGAAACGGCAGCCTGAAATCGAATGCAACGGATACCAGCCTCAAAGCTGGCGTACCGACCAAGGCTTAGCCAATAACCTTGCGAACGACTTCAATCAGTTTTTGGGGGTCAAATGGTTTAACCAACCAGCCTGTCGCACCGGCGGCACGACCTTGTGCCTTCATGGCATCCGAAGATTCCGTGGTCAACATGAGAATGGGCGTCGAAGCATACTGCGGCAATTTACGCAGGCTTTTGATTAGCGTCAGGCCATCCATCCGTGGCATGTTCTGATCAGTCAGTACCAGATTAATGCTTTTTACCTTGGCTTTTTCCAGTCCGTCCATGCCATCAACCGCCTCAACCACATCGTAGCCGGCGCTCTTCAACGTAAATGAAACCATCTGACGGATGGAGGCAGAATCATCAACTGCAAGAATGGTTTTAGCCATTATTTCCTCGTTTATAAATTAGAACAACTCGACATCGCCGCTGGCGAAACCGGTTTGACTGACAGGGTTATTACCCACCCCTTGTTTCAGAGTGCTTAATTTTTGTGAAAGCAATGCAACATGTTCCCGAATGGCATCCAGCGCTTGGAGCGTACCCGCCGGATCACTGGTATCCCTCAAGGCCAGTGCCAGCCTCTGCTCATCCTCAGCAACCTCATCCAAAACATCAAGGCGCTGAGTAACATGACTCAATAACTGGGTCACCATGTCCTGAAACTGCAAAGAGACAATTGCCTGACCCACCGCCGCTTCAACCTCAGCAGCAATACCATTCAATTCCCCAACCGTAGCGCCGGTACGCCTGGTCATCGCTTCAATATCATTCATGGCCTGCTCGACATCACCTTTCGAGGTCAGCGCAAAAGTCATGTCCTTCGCAGCCATCTGGTTAATGGCTTGCTCCGTCGCGGCAATAGTCGTCTGCATATTAGCCAGCGAGCTGCGTATCTGCTTGCTGAAATGATTAGTTCGTCCAGACAGATCGCGGACCTCATCAGCAACCACGGCAAAACCACGCCCAGCCTCCCCGGCTCGCGCCGCCTCAATGGCTGCATTAAGCGCCAACAAGTTGGTCTGCTTGGCAATTCCCTCGATTTCGCCCAGCATGCCACGCACTTCTTGCGCTTGGATCGAAATTCGATCATTCATCTCAACCAAAGACATGGCAAGGTGAGAGTTTTCCACCACGCCCTCAACAAACTGCCGCAAAGTATCTGAGGTCTTTACGGCAAATACGTGAAAATCATCGACAGAACCACCATCAGTACCGCCAGAGACAACCTGCATGCCCAGTTGCTGCTGCCGCTGAATTTGGCGATTCATCTGTTGAAAACTTTCAATCAATCTCCCGATCGCCTCGCCGAAAATCGTCTGCGCCCGGGCCACCTCTTGACGCATCTCCAGGGTCTGATTCGAAAACTCGCCAGCGAGACGAATAACCGCCTCGCTGCTGTACTCAATAATCTCCAGGGAAAACTGACTGCTTTCCTTTGACACTGGGGAGACATTGCCTGATTCGCGACTAAAAGCAGCAGCCACAAGCCAACCCACCAGCATAGCCCCGAAAGCAAAGAATACCGGTGTCGAGCGTGTTTCAGGAACCAACCCAAGCAGCGCCACTGCAACAAGGGCAGACCAAACCATACCTATCAAAATTAATTTCTTGGTCCCACCCATACACATCCCCATTTTTGCCGGACATCTGAAAGCTACCCGGCAGTACCTTTACCGATTCCAGGCAAATCAAGCCCATCAGGCAGCGACTCTTGATCAACCTCTTCAGAGCCCGGCCCCTCTTCCTGGAGAATGGCATTCTCTGTTTTCTGATTTAATACAACAATACTAATTCTGCGATTGACTGAACCCAGAGGATCATTTTTGTCGAATAAAACGGTAGACGCAAGCCCAACCACACGCAATATCTTAGTGTCATCCATACCGCCTGCAACCAATTCGCGGCGAGAAGCATTCGCCCGGTTGGCAGAAAGTTCCCAATTGGTAAAACCCTGGCTACCACCAACAAAAGCAGCCGCATCCGTATGTCCAGCCAAGCTGATACGGTTTTTCACACCATTCAATGCTTTGCCGATCTGTCTCAGAATCTCCCGTGTGTATGGCTTGAGGTCAGCACCACCAGAGTCAAACATTGGCCGATTCTGCTCATCGACAATCTGAATTCGTAATCCTTCTGAAGTAATATCAAGCAGCATCTGTTTCTTGAATTGCGCCAATTGTGGGCTCTGTTCGATCATTTTTTCGATATCGGCCTTTAGGATTTCCAGACGTTCCCGCTCCTTGCGTCGAAATTCGGCCTGCGCCTCTTTGGAAACCGAAGTGGTTTTTTTTGCTTCGACATCACCTTTTTTTACTTGCCCGGCCTGCATCGTCAGATCTTTGCCGCCCCCTTTCAAGATACTGGTGGCATCGCCGGAACCATCGCCACCTGACATGGCAACTTTCATTGGGTTCGTAAAGTGTTCGGCGATCCCTGCGAGATCCCCTTTTGCCGTCGAGCCAAGCAGCCACATGAGCAGGAAGAAAGCCATCATCGCAGTGACGAAGTCGGCATAGGCGATCTTCCAGGCACCGCCGTGCGCACCGCCAGCGACAACCTTCTTGCGCTTGATAATTATAGGGCGGGTGGAGTCGTCGCTCATCTGATTAACCTGGGTTCTGACGACCGGTTACTTGCCCTTACGCGCCTTGAGCTCTTCCTCAAGCTCGATAAAAGTCGGACGAACATGCGAGCCTAGGGTTTTACGGCCAAACTCAATTGCCACCTGTGGCGCATAACCAGACATTGAAGCCAATAGCACCATCTTGACGGTTTGATAAATTTTCCCCTCTTCTGCCGCCTTCTGTTCAAGCAAACCTGCCATCGGCTCAACAAAGCCATAGGAAATCAAAATACCGAGAAATGTACCAACCAAGGCTCCGCCGATCATTTTGCCCAGCACAGCGGGTGGGCTTCCCACTGAGCCCATCACGTTCACCACCCCCATCACCGCGACCACAATACCGAAGGCAGGCACGGCACCAGCGATCTTCGCCACGACGTGCCCAGGTTCTGCCGCTTCATGGTGATGTGTCTCCAGCTCGACATCCATCAAGCTTTCAATTTCGACGGTATTCAAATTGCCGCCAACCATCATACGCAGATAATCTGTCACAAATTCCATCAGGTGATGATCATGGACCAACGCCGGGTATTTACTGAAAATTGGACTGGCATCGGGTGCTTCGATATCGCCTTCGATCGACATCAGCCCTTCTTTGCGTACTTTGCCAAGAATCTCAAACAACATGGCCAAGGCGTCAATATAGAACGCCTTATTGTACTTTGAGCCCTTGAGCACACCCGGCAAAGCACCCACAGTTGCTTTAATGATCTTAATATCGTTACCAGCAACAAAGCCGCCGATAGTCAGACCAATAATCGCGACATACTCCGTAGGCACCCAGAGGGCGAGAAGACTGCCGTGCAACGCGTAAGTCCCCAGCGCTGAAGCCAGAATGATCACATAACCAACGATTAAAAACATCCAGACCCCCCATTGGCACCAGTCATCGACCAGGCTTATCTGCGCATACTTTTTAGTGGCCGCTATTGTAGCCACAGGAATCACCCTAGCGCAAAGAAAGCGTCGCGCATATGATGACAAAACGAAGGCCACGAGCCAGTGCTAAACTTTATTGAATTTTTCTGGAACAGCTTTCGTGAATCGTTATTGTCAACTTTGCGGCTCAAACACCTCCCTGATCATCCCGATTGGTGACGCCTTACCCAGGCACGTGTGCGACGTCTGCGGTCACATTCACTACGAAAATCCACGCCTAGTCGTCGGCTGTATCGCCGAATGGGAAGGGCGCATTCTGCTTTGCCGACGGGCCATTGAACCACAACGAGGTTTCTGGACGCTACCAGCCGGCTTCATGGAAAACGGAGAATCCACCGCTCAAGGCGCTAGTCGGGAAACACTTGAGGAAAGTGGCGCAAAAGTGCTTATTGATGCCCCCTTCGCCATAATCAGCATCGCCCACATCAATCAGGTACATCTCTTTTACCGCGGCCGACTGACCAGCCCTGAATACTGCGCCGGGGAGGAAAGCCTGGAAGTGGCGCTTCTGCCTCCTGAAAACATCCCTTGGCAGGACATTGCCTTTCGTAGCGTTACCTTATGTCTGAAACAATATCTTGCCGATTGCAGGAGCGGCAGCTTTGGCTTTCATGAAGCAGAACTTGAGCCGCTATAAAACCAGGGGGAACGGAGTTCAATCATCAAGTTGATAATAACTAGTGGGCACCTCGAAAAACCCCTGCCCAGCTTGGGCTACTTGATATAATGCTTTCATCATATATGTTACTGGGGATTGCCTCGATGAAAGTCCGTTCTGCCATCAAGACCGATCTGTTTGCTGCT
>CAZLPR010000002.1:0-14307 GCA_964561415.1 uncultured Dechloromonas sp.
ATTTGGCCGGGCTCGAAGCCCGGCTGGCAACGGCTCGGGCTGACTATTTCGTACAGGCTGCAGCGGTTTCAGCCGGACGCAGTCAAACGGCGGCGGCAATGAGCAAGTCAGTCAGCGCGGTGATGCATCAACTCGCCTTGTCGTCGAGCCGTTTTGAAGTCGCCTTGCTGCCGAATGAAAATGGTGCGGTCTACGGCCGGGAACAGGTCGAATTTCGTATTGCCGGGCTGGCCGGGAACGAGGCAAAATCGATCGCCAAGGTCGCTTCCGGGGGGGAGTTGTCACGCATCAGTCTGGCCATCCAGGTGCTGACTTCGCGCTCAGCCAGCGTCCCGACCTTGATTTTCGATGAGGTTGATGTCGGCATTGGCGGCGGTGTCGCTGAAATTGTCGGCCGCTTGTTGCGGGAACTCGGTAGCGAACGCCAGGTCTTGTGCGTGACCCATTTGCCGCAGGTCGCGGCGCAAGCCAACTGGCAGTGGCAGGTCAGCAAGGCGACGCGCGATGGGGTGACCTTGAGTGCCATTCAGCCCCTCGACGCGAATGGTCGCGTTCAGGAAATTGCTCGAATGCTGGGCGGGGTCGAAATTACCGAGATTACCTTGCAGCATGCCAGCGAGTTGCTGCAGCCCAAAGTGGCTTGAGGTAAAGCGCTGCTCAGGTGATCACGGGTTGCCCCTATTGCTGTGAGCATTGAAGTAAAGCTTGGGCCGCGGTCAACGGCAAAATACCGGCAAAAATCAGAATTTGCCGTGGAGCAGGCGAGCCACCGCCAGCATCGCGAGCAGTAGGAAAAAAGCGCCGCTGATGCGGTGTATCCAGACGAGCGGCAGGCGGTGTAAAAAATTTCGCCCGGCAATCACGGCAAGGACGGAAGTTGCCGTCAAAGCCAGCGTTGCGCCTATCCAGACAGCGGTGATGCTGGTTGTGCTGCTCATGCCGGCGACCGCAATCTGGGTTTTGTCGCCAAACTCCGCGAGGAAAATTAATAGAAAAGTCGTAGCGAAAATGCTATGCCCGGGTTTTTCTTCAACGGTTCCGTCCTCAATGGCATCCTGGTAGCGTAACGCGTTGATGCCGAAGACCGTAAATAGTGCTGCGACGGCGAGTGTGATCAACCAATCCGGTAGCCAGGCGGCAACGGCTGCACCAAACAACACGGCCAGCAGATTGAGTATGGCAAAAGCAGTTACGGCGCCAAATACGACGGGTACGCCGCGATGGCGTGCGGCCAAGGTCATGCAGACGAGCTGGCTTTTGTCGCCGAATTCGGCGAGGGCGATCAGGACAAACGTTGCGCCAGCGGACGAAAGCCAGTTGCCCAGTGCGAGGGCGCTCAATCTGACTCTTGAGGAGTGGGGCTCCGGGTCTTGCGATCAGGATTGTTGCGGTGCGCACATTGCGGCTTGGTGCACTGGGCGTAGAGATAAAGTGCGTGATCCTGGATAGCGAAGCCGCGCTCTTGAGCAATGGCATTTTGTCGCTTTTCAATCTCTGGATCGTAAAATTCTTCGACTCGACCACAGTCGACACAGACCAGATGGTCGTGATGTCTTCCGTGGTTGATTTCAAAAACAGCCTTGCCGGATTCAAAAAAGTGACGTTCAAGCAAACCTGCCTGCTCGAACTGAGTCAGCACGCGATATACCGTCGCCAGGCCGATATCCATATTTTCGGCAATCAGCATGCGATAAACGTCTTCTGCCGTCATGTGGCGGAGGGTGCTTTTCTCGAAAAGCTCAAGGATTTTCAAGCGCGGAAAGGTGGCTTTCAGGCCCATATTCTTGAGGCTTTGGGGGTCGCTCATTGGCTATATTCCAGAAATTGGTGAGGCAGGGCAAACAGGGATTTCGGGTATGATATACCGCTTCAAAGACGTTTGAGAAACTCCGGAAACCCGCATGCCCCGTTCCCACTTACTGCTTGCTGCCACATTTTGCACACTGCTGGTTGCTTGTTCGACCAAGCCGAGCTTTGTTAACGAATACAAAATAGATATCCAGCAAGGCAATGTGCTGAGCCAGGAAATGATTACCCAACTCAAGCCGGGGCAAACCCGCGATCAGGTGCGTTATCTGTTGGGTACGCCGATGATTGCTGATTTATTTCATCAACAGCGCTGGGACTACGTTTACCAATTTCGCAATGGGCGCACTGGCAAGGTCGAATCACGAAAATTTACGGTCTTTTTTGACGCTGATGGCCGGCTGGAACGTGTTGGTGGCGATGTTGCGGTGGCTGAAGTCGGTGAGTTGACAGCGCCTACCGCAAAAAATCGTGTGGTTGATCTCGGATCACTGACTGGCGAGGCCGCCGATACACCGCTGCCGCCGCGCGAAGAGCCAGGTTATTTCCGCCAGCTAATGAACATGTTTGGGTTTTAAGCGATGAGTGCAACGCGAATTGGTATTGTCGGCGCCGGTGGTCGTATGGGGCGGATGTTGATTGAGGCTTGCCTGAAAGATGAGCAGCTTTCACTCGGTGCGGTATTCGATACGTCGGGTAGTCCGGTAATCGGCAAAACTGCTGGCGAACTGGTGGGTATGGCGAGCGATGTTGTCGTTACCGATGATCTCGCTGCCGGCTTGAAAGAGATTGACTGTTTGATTGACTTTACGCGACCGCAAGGCACGCTGCTGCATCTTGAGCTTTGTCGTCAGGCTGGCGTTGGTATTGTCATTGGTACCACCGGTTTTGAGGCTGAGGGCAAGGCAGCGATTGCCGCTGCCGCCCGTGATATTCCAGTAGTGTTCGCGCCGAATATGGCGGTTGGCGTCAATCTGGTTTTCAAATTACTCGATACCGCCGCCCGTATTTTGAATCAGGGGTACGACATTGAGATCGTTGAGGCGCACCACCGTATGAAGATCGATGCCCCTTCCGGTACGGCCTTGCGGATGGGCGAGGTGCTGGCCAACGCATTGGAGCGTGACTTGAAGGAGTGCGCTATCTACGGTCGCGAAGGTGTTACCGGCGAGCGCGATCCGTCGACGATTGGTTTTGCGACGGTGCGTGGTGGCGATATCGTGGGTGACCACACGGTGATGTTTTGTGGTCTTGGCGAGCGCGTTGAGGTGACGCATAAAGCGAGTAGCCGTCAGCCCTACGCTTCGGGGAGTTTGCGTGCCGCTGGTTTTATTGCCGGTCGCAAGAACGGTCTGTTTGATATGCAGGATGTGTTGGGTTTGCGCTAGGACAACATGAAATCCCGCCTGCTGGAGCGCCAGCTCAAAGAAATATTTGGTGGTGATGGCGAGCCGCAGGTCAGACAATTGGCTGAGGCGGCGCGTAATACACCGCAAGCACCGCTTGCTGCCGGGCTGGAAAAATTACTCGCGCTTGTTGATGCTTCATATAGCGCTTACGTTGGGCTGAATAGCTGGCAAAGCCAGCTTTCGGGCGATGCGCTGACTGACTGGAATTTGCGCAGCGGCAACATTGATGCAGGGCGTCAGTGGAAAGAAATGCTCGGTTATGCGCCCAGTGATCTTGATCATTCGATCGCTCAATGGCAGCGCCTGGTGCAGCCAGATGATCTGAAAGCCTTGCAGGCACGCATCGCAGCGCAGATCCTGGGTCAGGAGCGGTATTTTCAGGCGGAGTGCCGAATTCGCGCCAAGGATGGTCAATGGCGCTGGTTTTTGTTGCGGGGAGCGGTTGCGGCTCGCGATGCCGACGGTGAACCCAGCCGCATGCTGGTTTTGCAGCGCGATATCAGTGATGTTAAAGCGGCCGAGGCGGCGCTTATTTTGGCCAAAGAAGCGGCCGAAGCGGCCAATCAGGCGCGCGGTGCATTTCTGGCCAATATGAGTCACGAAATACGGACGCCGATGAATGGCATCATCGGGATGACCGAGTTGACGCTGGATACTGAGCTTGATGCCGAGCAGCGGCATTACCTGAAAACGGTGAAATCTTCAGCCGAGTCGTTGCTGGTTATTGTTAATGACATTCTCGATTTTTCCAAAATAGAAGCAGGCAAAATTCGATTCGAGACGCTGGCCTTTTCGCTGCATGATACTTTGCTAGAGGCGGCTCGAGTGCTTGCGGTTAGCGCCCACAAGAAGGGGGTGGAGCTGATTGTCGAGATGAGTCCGGACGTTCCGTTGCGGGCGCTTGGTGATCCGACGCGGTTACGCCAGGTGATCATTAACCTGATTGGCAATGCCATTAAGTTCACCGAGCGGGGCGAAGTGACCCTATTGGTCACGCTTGATCAGATAACGGATGGGTCGGTTTTCATCAAATTTTCAGTTCGTGACACAGGTATTGGTGTGCCACTGGACAAGCAGCAAGCGATTTTCGAGGCGTTCTCGCAAGCTGATGTTTCGACTACCCGACGTTTTGGCGGTACCGGTCTTGGTTTGGCGATTAGTAGTCGGCTTGTCCAGTTGATGGATGGTCGGATCTGGCTTGACAGCACGCCGGGGGTGGGTTCTGTTTTCTCATTTGTGGCACGTTTTGGCACGGTGTTGGAGACGCATCCGCCAGCGTTGCCGGAGGCTAAATATCAGGGGCGCCGAGCACTGATTATTGAGGATAATGCGGCGGCAGGGCGTTGCCTGCTCCAGATGCTCGAAAGACTCGGTCTGCAGGTTTCTCTGGTCGGAAGTGCGGAGGCCGGGTTGGCGGCGGTTGAGCGTAGTCGTGCGGTCGACTTCCCTTATGACTATATTTTTGCCGATGCCAATATGGCGTCTCCCGCTGGTTTTTCCTTGGCTGAAAGTTGGCGGGATACGACCCGGCGAGAGCGCCTGCTGATGATGTTGACCACAGAAAATCAGCGTCATGATTTAACGCGTTTACGTGAGATGGAAGTTTCGGCGCATCTGGTAAAGCCGATTGGGGCTGGTGATCTCGCCGATGCGCTGGGATTGGCCGAGGGGGTGACGGCTGAGTTGGAGTTGGCGTCTTTCGATCTTGGTTCGGCTGAGCCGGCTGATAAGGCATTGAAAATTTTGTTGGCTGAGGATAATCCGGTCAATCAGGAATTGGCCCGGCGTTTGCTGGAGCGTCATTCGCACCGTGTGGTCGTCGCCAACAACGGGGCGGAGGCAGTCGAGCAGTTTGATAACGGTCATTTTGATATCATTTTGATGGATATGCAGATGCCGGTGATGGGTGGCGTTGAAGCAACGGAGGTAATCAGATCGCGCGAAATGCGGCGGAGCTGGGTGATTTCCCATGAGTTTCGTCCGGTGTACATCATTGCCATGACGGCTAATGTCATGGCCAGTGATCGAGATCGCTGCATGGAGGCCGGCATGAATGATTACGTTGCCAAGCCGCTCCGTTCTGAAGAGTTATTTGCCGCGTTGGCGCGGGCGGGTAAGGAAACGTTTGATGGGCGAGGCTCGTTAATTGGTGCCAGGGCATCTGTGGATGCGGCTCAGTTGGATCTGAAAGCGGCGCTTGATGATATCGGCGGCGATGCCGAACTATTTGCAACGATGGCTACCATGTTTCTCTCTGAATGGGACTGTCACCTTGAGCGTGTCAATCAGGCACTGCAGGCCTCTGATGCGCATGAGTTGCGGATGAATACCCATACCCTGAAAGGCCTCTTGGCAATGTTTCGTGCGGAGCACGCCAGGCGTCGGGCGATGGAAATGGAAAATGCTGCTCAGTCAATCGAAAGTACCGACTGGACAAAATGCCGTCGACTGTTTGCTGAGTTGGCCAATGAGATGGCAAAAATCCGCCCGGCCATCACCCGCTTCGTTGAAACGCGTGAGCTCTTGTAATCCCTTGAATTTGCCTGAAAAGGCTATTTTCGGCTAGAATGACAAGGTTAAAAAAGCACAAGCGGGGAGGCGCAAGCCTTCCCGCTTGGCACATGCATAATTAGAATTTTAGGAGAGCCGGTCGTGTCGTTGTTGCCCTCATTTGTACCCGCCATTCTTGCCCTCGCCGACGGAACGGTATTCAAGGGCCAATCCATCGGCGCAGAAGGCGTGACCAGCGGCGAGGTGGTGTTCAACACCGCCATGTCCGGTTATCAGGAAATCCTCACCGATCCCTCCTATTGCCGTCAGATCGTGACGCTGACTTATCCGCATATCGGTAATACCGGTTGCAATGCGGAAGATTTTGAATCCGACGCCAATTACGCCGCTGGTCTGGTAATTCGCGATTTGCCGCCACGGGCATCAAACTGGCGCCTGCAGGATGATCTTTCGTCTTACCTCAAAAAGCACGGCATTGTCGCTATTGCCGGAGTCGATACTCGCAAGCTGACGCGTATCCTGCGAGAAAAAGGGGCGCAGGCCGGCTGTATTTTAGCGGGTCAGGTTGATGAAAAAAGAGCGTTGCTTTTGGCGCAGGAGTTTCCTGGATTGGCCGGCATGGATCTGGCCAAAGTGGTTTCTGCCAAGGCAAGTTATCCCTGGAGCGAAGCTGAGTGGACGTTGAACGGCTACGAGCAGGGCGCGGCGCCGCGCTTCCATGTTGTTGCCTACGATTTTGGGGTTAAGCGCAATATTCTGCGTATGCTGGCGCAACGCGGTTGCAAGCTGACTGTCGTGCCGGCTGAGACGTCGGCGGCTGAAGTTTTGGCACTGAAGCCGGACGGTATTTTTTTGTCGAATGGCCCCGGGGATCCGGAGCCGTGCGATTACGCGATTGCTGCCATTCGTGAGTTTCTTGAGCGCCGTATTCCGGTTTTTGGCATCTGTCTTGGTCACCAATTATTGGCCCTGGCTTCTGGTGCCAAAACCTTGAAGATGAAATTTGGCCATCACGGCGCCAACCATCCGGTCAAGGATGTCGATTCCGGTCAGGTCTTGATTACCAGCCAGAATCACGGTTTTGCGGTCGACGCCGATTCCTTGCCGAAAAATCTGCGCGTTACCCACGTTTCGTTGTTCGATGGCTCGCTGCAGGGAATTGCTCGCACCGATGTACCAGCTTTCTCGTTCCAGGGGCATCCCGAAGCCAGTCCGGGGCCGCATGATGTGGCCTACCTTTTTGATCGCTTTCTCGACACCATGACGCGCGCCGCAACTGCGCCGCAAGCGGCTCAATAAAGCGCCGCAGGAATAACCATGCCTAAACGTACAGACATAAAAAGTGTTTTGATTATTGGTGCCGGTCCGATCATCATTGGTCAGGCTTGCGAATTTGACTACTCTGGGGCGCAGGCTTGCAAGGCGCTGCGTGAAGAGGGTTACAAAGTTATCCTGGTTAATTCAAATCCGGCGACGATCATGACAGATCCGGAAATGGCCGATGTTACCTATATTGAGCCGATTACCTGGAAGGTGGTTGCCAAGATCATCGAACAGGAGCGACCGGATGCGCTGCTGCCGACCATGGGTGGACAGACCGCGTTGAACTGCGCGCTTGATCTTGATCGTGAAGGTATTCTCGAAAAATTCAATGTTGAGTTGATTGGTGCTTCGAAAGAAGCAATCGACAAGGCCGAGGATCGTCAGAAGTTTAAGGACGCGATGACCAAAATCGGTCTCGGTTCGGCTCGTTCGGCGGTGGCGCATAGCATGGAGGAGGCCTATCAGGTTCAGGCGGCGATCGGTTTCCCGACCATTATTCGCCCCTCTTTCACGCTGGGCGGCTCCGGTGGCGGCATCGCCTACAACACGGAAGAGTTTGAGACCATTTGCAAACGAGGTCTGGAGGCTTCGCCGACGCATGAGTTGTTGATCGAAGAATCCTTGCTTGGCTGGAAAGAGTATGAGATGGAAGTGGTTCGCGACAAGGCGGATAACTGCATTATCGTCTGCTCCATCGAGAATCTCGACCCGATGGGCGTGCATACCGGTGATTCGATCACCGTTGCGCCAGCCCAGACGCTGACCGACAAGGAATACCAGATTCTGCGGAATGCCTCAATTGCAGTGCTGCGCGAGATTGGTGTCGATACCGGCGGTTCGAACGTTCAGTTCTCGATCAACCCAGTCGATGGCCGGATGATTGTGATTGAGATGAATCCACGGGTTTCGCGTTCCTCGGCGCTGGCCTCCAAGGCGACGGGCTTCCCGATTGCCAAAATCGCCGCCAAGTTGGCTATTGGTTACACGTTGGATGAATTGGCCAACGACATTACCGGCGGCAAGACGCCGGCGTCGTTTGAGCCGTCGATTGACTATGTTGTGACCAAGGTGCCACGCTTTGCCTTTGAGAAATTCCCGCAGGCAGATAACACGTTGACCACGCAGATGAAGTCGGTCGGTGAGGTCATGGCTATTGGCCGGACATTCCAGGAGTCGCTGCAGAAAGCCTTGCGCGGCCTGGAAGTTGGGGTTGATGGCTTTAATCTGAAATCAGTTGATCCGGAAACGATTGACGAGCAACTGGCCCGTCCGACACCGGATCGGCTGTGGTACGTGGCGGACGCTTTTGGCGTTGGCATGTCGGTCGAGAAAGTTTTTGACCTGACTAAAATCGACCCATGGTTTCTCGTTCAGATTAAAGAACTTGTTGACCTCGAACTGGAAATCGAAAAGCGTGATTTTTCGACGTTGACCGCAGAAGAGCTGCGCTTTCTCAAGCGCAAGGGCTTTGCTGACCGCCGTCTGGCCCATTTGACCAAGACTAGCGAAACGGCCGTGCGTGAAGCCCGTCATGCACTTGGTGTACGTCCGGTTTACAAGCGGGTTGATACCTGCGCAGCTGAATTTTCGACCGATACGGCCTATATGTACTCGACTTATGAGGATGAGTGCGAGGCCAAGCCGACCGACAAGAAAAAAATCATGGTGCTCGGCGGTGGTCCAAACCGGATTGGTCAGGGTATTGAATTTGATTATTGCTGTGTTCATGCTGCGATGGCAATGCGCGAGGATGGCTATGAAACGATCATGGTCAACTGCAATCCGGAAACTGTTTCCACCGATTACGATACCTCTGATCGCTTGTATTTCGAGCCACTGACGCTGGAAGATGTTTTGGAAATCGTCGCTATTGAAAAACCGGTCGGCGTGATCGTCCAGTACGGTGGTCAAACTCCGCTCAAGCTTGCGCTAGCGCTGGAGGCCAATGGCGTGCCGATTATCGGTACCTCGCCGGAATCGATCGATATTGCCGAGGATCGGGAACGCTTCCAGAAGTTACTGCACGATATCGGCCTGAAACAGCCGCCCAACCGCACGGCACGGACCGAAGCCGATGCGTTGCGCCTGGCTGTCGAAATCGGCTATCCGCTGGTGGTTCGTCCCTCTTATGTGCTGGGCGGTCGGGCCATGGAAATCGTCCATGAACAGAAAGATCTTGAGCGCTACATGCGCGAAGCCGTCAAAGTTTCCCATGATTCGCCGGTCCTGCTTGACCGTTTTCTGAATGATGCCTGCGAAGTCGACGTCGATGCACTGTCTGATGGCGAAGAGGTCATCATTGGCGGTGTCATGGAGCATATCGAACAAGCTGGCGTTCATTCTGGAGACTCAGCCTGCTCTCTGCCGCCGTACTCCTTGAGCGCGGCAGTCCAGGATGAATTGCGTCGGCAAACCAAACTGATGGCCAAGGCTTTGAATGTTTGTGGTTTGATGAACGTTCAGTTCGCCATCAAAGATGAAATTGTCTACGTGCTGGAAGTCAATCCGCGTGCCTCGCGTACCGTGCCGTTTGTTTCCAAGGCTACCGGCATGCAGTTGGCCAAGATTGCAGCGCGTTGTATGGCTGGCCGTAGTTTGAAGGAGCAAGGCGTGATGGGCGAAATCGTCCCGCATTATTTCTCCGTCAAGGAAGCCGTTTTCCCCTTCGCCAAGTTCCCAGGGGTCGATACCATTTTGGGGCCTGAAATGAAGTCGACCGGGGAGGTGATGGGTGTTGGCGTGACGTTTGCCGAAGCTTTCGTCAAATCCCAACTGGCGGCTAGTGTCAAATTGCCGTCTTCGGGCAAGGCGTTTCTGTCAGTCAAGGATAGCGACAAAATGAAGGCCGTCGAAATTGCTCGCCACCTGCATGAGGCGGGTTTCCAGTTGGTTGCAACCCGTGGCACGGCACACGCTATTGAAGCTGCTGGTTTGCCCATTCAGGTTGCCAATAAAGTGACTGAAGGTCGGCCGCATATTGTCGATATGATCAAAAATAATGAGATTGCGTTGATCATTAATACGGTTGAAGAAAAGCGCTTGGCGATCAATGACTCACGGTCAATTCGCACCTCCGGCCTGCAGGCTCGGGTGACGATGTATACGACGATCTGGGGTGCCGAGGCGGCAGCCGAGGGTATTCGTAATCGGGGTGAGCTCGTGGTTTACCCCATTCAGACGCTGCATAAGCAGCTTCACTGAAACCCATTTAAGCCGCCGGGCAGCCCCAGTTTGGGCGCCGGCGGTTTTGCATTTGCTGAAAGAACATATGAGCAAAGTTCCATTGACCGTTGCCGGCGCTGAAAAATTGCGTGAAGAGTTGCATCGGCTGAAGACCGTTGAGCGGCCAAACGTTATTGCAGCCATTGCCGAGGCGCGTTCGCATGGCGATCTCTCCGAGAATGCTGAATACGATGCCGCCAAGGAGCGCCAAGGCTTTGTCGAGGGGCGTATTCAGGAAGTTGACGGCAAGCTGTCGAATGCCCAGATTATTGATCCCAAGTTGCTTGATGCCGATGGTCGCTGCGTCTTCGGTGCCACGGTCGATATTGAAGACCAGGACTCCGGCAATTGCGTCACCTATCAGATCGTTGGTGAAGATGAGGCTGATATAAAAGTTGGCAAGGTTTCAGTCAGCTCACCCATGGCCCGCGCCCTGATTGGCAAATATGCCGGCGATATTGCGCAGGTGCAGGCGCCGGGCGGTATCCGCGAATTTGAAGTCATTGAAGTTCGTTACGAATAAGCATATTCAGCTTTTTTCTGTGCATGCAAAATCTTGCATTGATGCCATAAGCTAGAAAACCTGAATGATGCGTAAGCTTTCAGGAGTGCTTTATTTTGCAGCCATTACGCTCTGGATTGGCGGTCTATGGACAATTGGCTACGTTGTGGTGCCTGTTTTGTTTTCCACTCTGGGCGACCGCCAACTGGCCGGGCTGGTGGCAGGCAAGTTGTTTGGCCTGATTGCCTGGGGCGGTTTGGGTTGTGCCGGCTATTTGCTGATTTTTTTGTTTGCCCGTTTGGGCAGTCGATTTTTTCACAGCGTCGGTTTCTGGCTGATTTTGCTAATGGCGCTGCTGACGGCTGTTAGTCAGTTTGGAATTCAACCATTTATGCTTCAGTTGAAGGCCGATGCCTTGCCGCGAGAGGTCATGGAAAGTGTCCTGCGCGACCGTTTTGCGACTTGGCATGGGATTTCCAGCATTCTCTATTTGGCACAGAGTTTGCTGGGTTTGTGGCTGCTCGTCTGGGCCAATCGAGGGTTCAGAAATCAGCCCTGAAAGCTGCGTTTGGTGCGCCGTGGCTCGCTTTCTGAGCGCTTTGATTTTCCCGTCTTTGCGCCGTTGACCGCAGCATCCGCGGTGGAGCCAGGGCGATAGACGACGAGCAGTTTGCCAATGTGCTGAACCGGGGCGGCAGCAAGTTCGCTGCATATTTGGGCAAAGTAGGCTTCACGATTTTCACGGCTGTCGCCGTATACGCGTATCTTGATCAACTCGTGAGCTTTGAGGCTGGTTTCGATTTCCTTCATCACCGCTTCGGTCAGGCCACTTTCGGCAATTGAAACAACAGGATGGAGACTATGAGCACGGGCGCGCAATTCGCGGCGTTCGTCGGAGGATAATGGCAACATGAGAAAACCTTTCAAAAACGGCATTTTACCGAATGGCTAGAACCAGGACCAGTAAAGCTTGGATGCGCGAGCATTTCAATGACCCGTACGTGCAGCTCGCCAGAAAAGAAGGCTGGCGATCACGCGCTGCGTTCAAATTAATGGAAATCGACGACAAGGATAAATTGCTGAAAAAGGGTGAGGTCGTTGTCGACCTGGGTGCGACGCCTGGTGGTTGGTCGCAGGTTGCGGTCAAGCGAGTAGGCGATGGTGGCTTGGTATTCGCGCTTGACCTGCTTGAAATGGAGCCCATTCATGGTGTCGAATTCATTCTGGGCGATTTTCGCGAGGATGATGTTTTGGCTAAGCTGAAGGAAAAGCTGAATGGTCGTCAGGTTGGGCTTGTAATGTCTGATATGGCCCCCAATATGTCAGGTGTTCCTTTAATCGATCAGGCGCGCATTATGCACTTGGCTGAACTAAGTCTCGAGTTTGCCCTTACTCATATGAAACCTGATGGCGCTTTTCTGGTCAAAGTATTTCAAGGAACAGATTACGAAAATTTTTTCCGTTCGATGCGGGAGGCTTTCAAGACGGTTGTAGTACGTAAACCAGATGCTTCTCGTGACCGAAGTGCAGAGCTTTATTTGCTCGGCCACACATTGCGCTGAAACTTTTGTTTAGAATGGCGCTTTTATCGCTCGCAGCTGTAGAAGGAGTGCAAGCTTGAACAATACGTTCAAAAACCTCGCAATTTGGCTGGTCATTGGTCTGGTACTGATGACAGTGTTCAATCAATTCAATACGCGCCAGGTCGCCCAGGGTTCAATCGAGTATTCCCAATTCATTGAAGAGATGAAGCAAGGGCGCATCAATAAGGTGGTGATGGAAGGTCGTACGTTGAAGGCGACGACGACGGAGGGTAAGCGCATCACGACTTATGCGCCTCCAGATCTCTGGCTGGTTTCCGACCTTTTGAAGAATGGCGTAAAAATTGAAGCCCGGCCGGAAGAGGAGCAATCGTTCCTGATGAGTCTTTTCGTCAGCTGGTTCCCGATGCTGCTCTTGATCGGTGTCTGGGTATTTTTCATGCGCCAGATGCAAGGTGGTGGCAAGGGGGGCGCCTTTTCCTTTGGCAAATCTCGGGCCCGTATGACCGATGAAGCGCAGAACACTATTACTTTTGCTGACGTCGCCGGGTGCGATGAAGCAAAAGAAGAAGTGCAGGAGCTGGTCGATTTTCTGCGCGATCCCTCAAAGTTTCAAAAGCTTGGTGGCCGCGTTCCCAAAGGTGTGCTTTTGGTTGGCAATCCAGGCACGGGTAAAACGCTGCTTGCCCGTGCTGTAGCCGGCGAAGCCAAGGTGCCATTCTTTAGTATTTCCGGTTCTGATTTTGTCGAAATGTTTGTCGGCGTTGGTGCGGCGCGTGTTCGCGATATGTTCGAAAATGCCAAGAAGCACTCGCCATGTATCATTTTCATCGATGAAATTGATGCTGTCGGCCGTCATCGTGGTGCGGGTGTCGGTGGTGGTAACGATGAGCGTGAACAGACGTTGAACCAGTTGCTGGTTGAGATGGATGGCTTCGAAGGTCATGCCGGGATTATTGTTGTTGCAGCGACTAATCGTCCTGACATCCTCGACCCAGCTTTGCTTCGTCCGGGACGTTTTGATCGTCAGGTTGTTGTGCCGCTACCAGATATTCGTGGTCGTGAGGAAATCCTTAAAGTGCACATGCGTAAGGTGCCTATTTCTGGCGATGTCAGACCCGATCTGATTGCTCGTGGTACGCCTGGTTTCTCTGGCGCAGACTTGGCTAACTTGGTTAATGAGGCCGCCTTGTTTGCTGCTCGCGGCGATAAGCGCCTGGTTGATATGGATGATTTCGAGAAAGCTAAAGACAAAATCATGATGGGCGCCGAGCGTCGTAGCATGGTGATGAATGAGGATGAAAAAAGGAATACGGCTTATCACGAGTCGGGCCACGTTGTGATTGCAAAACTGATGCCTAAGTCAGATCCGGTGCATAAGGTCACTATTATTCCGCGCGGCCGTGCGCTGGGCTTGACGATGCAGTTGCCGGAAGAAGATCGCTATGCCTATGACCGTCAGTATTTGATGAGCCGAATTGCCGTACTGTTTGGGGGCCGTATTGCTGAAGAGCTGTTCATGAACCAGATGACAACTGGCGCCTCGAATGACTTTGAACGCGCAACCTCAATGGCGCGTGACATGGTCACTCGCTATGGCATGTCGGATCTCGGCGTTATGGTTTATGGCGAAAACGAGGGTGAGGTTTTTCTTGGTCGTTCAGTGACTCAACATAAAAACTTATCCGAAGCGACGATGCAAAAAGTTGATACTGAAATGCGTCGGATTATCGACGAGCAATATGCACTCGCCAGAAAACTACTCGAAGAGAACCGTGAGAAGGTTGAGGTTATGGCGCATGCCTTGCTTGAGTGGGAAACGCTGGACTCTGATCAGATTGATGACATCATGGCTGATAAGGCACCACGCCCGCCAAAGCCAACGCAAAGTACTGTACGCTCGGTAACGCCGAGTGATACGCCGGGGGCGGAGCCAACCGCTCCAGCGACGGCATAATTCAAATTGTGTTTAATTCGGCCGGGAGTAAATCCC
>CAZLPR010000002.1:14317-32493 GCA_964561415.1 uncultured Dechloromonas sp.
CGACAAATTCCGGTAAACATCGATCAAGCCATACCCGGCCTTTTTTATTTTGAGCTATGACAATCCTTCACTGTGGTCCGTATCGCCTGTCGTTTGCCCGCCCATTGCTCATGGGCATTGTCAATCTTACGCCGGACTCTTTTTCCGGCGACGGTCTGGTCGGTAATATTGATCATGCCATTGAGCGTGCCCGTCAGCAATTTGAGGCGGGCTCGGACATCCTTGATGTCGGCGCCGAGTCTTCGCGTCCTGGTGCAATACCGACTCCTGAAAGCGTCGAGATTGAGCGTCTGATACCGGTGCTTAAGGTAATCACAACTTGGGGTGTTCCGGTTTCGGTTGATACCTACAAGCCTTCGGTAATGCGTGCAGCGTTGGATGCTGGTGCCACGATGATCAACGATATTGGCGGGATGGTCGATCCTGAGGCAATCGCTGCCGTTGCTGCCACTGATTGTGCTGTTTGTCTGATGCATATGCAGGGCAAGCCTGGCACGATGCAGCATGCGCCGTATTACGCAGATGTGCTTGCTGAAGTGCGCGCTTTTCTGGGGCAGGCCGTGGAGCGCTGCCGGCAAGCGGGGATGGAAGAGAGTCGCCTTGTGCTTGATCCGGGATTCGGCTTCGGTAAGACTTTGAGTCACAATTTAACCCTGTTTAGAGCGTTGACCGCAGCCATCAGTGATGAACTTCCATTGTTGGTTGGCATTTCGCGAAAATCGATGCTGGGTGAAATTACGCATCGCCCGGTTGAGCAGCGTCAGGCTGCCAGTATCGCGGCAGCTCTTATCGCAGCACAAAAAGGTGCGAGAATATTGCGTGTGCATGATGTGGCCGCAACTAGAGATGCCTTGGCGGTCTGGCAAGCGATTGAACAAGGGTGAAATAAATGAGCAGAAAATATTTTGGTACTGATGGTGTACGTGGACGGGTTGGGTTGTCACCCATTACGCCAGATTTCGTCATGCGGCTGGGTTACTCGGCGGGAAAAGTTTTACTTGATCAGAGTGGTATGGCCATGGGTGAGCGGCCTACCGTATTGATCGGCAAAGACACCCGAGTCTCCGGTTATATGTTGGAATCAGCCCTTGAGGCGGGGTTCTCTGCTGCGGGAGTTGATGTTTGCCTGGTGGGTCCTTTGCCAACACCCGCTGTCGCTTACTTGACACGCGCCCTTCGCTTACAGGCGGGGATCGTTATTTCAGCTTCGCATAATCCATATTACGACAATGGCATTAAGTTTTTTTCGGCTCAAGGTGCCAAATTGCCCGATAGCGTTGAGCGCTCTATTGAATTGGGTGTTGATCAGCCGATCGTTTGTGTCTCGTCAGCTGATTTTGGCAGGGTTAAGCGGATTGATGATGCGCGTGGGCGCTATATCGAGTTTTGCAAAAGTACTTTTCCTAACCATTTCGATCTGCGTGGCTTGAAAATTGTTGTGGACTGCGCCCACGGCGCCGCTTATCACACAGCTCCCAATGTTTTTCATGAGCTCGGTGCTGATATTGTCACCATTGGAACCCAGCCCAACGGTTTGAATATCAATGACGGTTTTGGCGCAACTGCGCCGCGAGCTTTATGTGAGGCGGTGCGGGTGCAACGTGCAGACATCGGCGTGGCTCTCGATGGCGATGCCGACCGGATTCTGATGGTCGATGCCGAGGGAAATCTTTATGACGGCGATCAGCTGCTTTTCGCTATTGTACGAAGTCGGGCCAAGAGTGCACCGGTCAAGGGCGTGGCCGGCACATTGATGAGCAATCTGGCGTTGGAGCATGCACTGGCCAAAATCGGTATCCCTTTTGGCCGTGCTGCCGTAGGGGATCGCTACGTTGTTGAAATGCTTAACGAGCGAGGCTGGTTATTTGGCGGAGAAAACTCCGGTCATATCCTTACTTTGGATAGGCATACCACTGGAGACGGTACTGTGGCGGCTCTGCAGGTGCTGGCAGCGTTGAAGGAGAGCGGTGGAGACTTGAAGGGGTTGTTAGCCGGTTTGGAGCTCTACCCCCAGAAATTAATTAATGTACCAATGGTCAAAGGCTTTCCCTGGAAAGATGATCCGCGAATTGGTGCAGCACTTGCGAGTGCAGAGGCTAATTTGAATGGGAAAGGGCGTGTGCTATTGCGCGCCTCCGGGACGGAGCCTCTTCTGCGGGTGATGGTAGAAGGCGAGAGTGCCGGAGATGTTTTTGATGCAGCCGAACGACTTGCAGCAGTGGTGCGCGAGGTTGCTCAGTAAGCTGAGATGTAGTTTTCCATGAATATTGACCGAAAATTGTCTCGCCAGCTATAATTGACGACTTTCCATCTTTGGAATTTCTTGACCTATGCGGAAAAAGCTTGTCGCTGGAAACTGGAAAATGCATGGCAGTCTCCAGAAAAATGAGGCATTGCTTGAGCGTATAAAATCAGGTGTTTCCGGACTTGGGTGCGAAGTCCTTATTTTTCCCCCGTATCCGTATCTCTCGCAATTGCAATCCGCTCTTTTAGGGTCTGCGGTGAAGTGGGGGGCGCAGTCGGTGAGTGAGTACGAAGCGGGCGCCTTTACTGGAGAGGTTTCGGCAGCAATGCTTGTCGAGTTTGGTTGCCAATATGTCTTGGTTGGCCATTCAGAGCGGCGCAGTGTTTTTGGTGAAACAGACAGCGAGGTGGCTGCCAAGTTTGATACGGCTCAAAAGTATGGGTTGATTCCTGTTCTTTGTGTCGGTGAAACGCTGGCTGAACGTGAGCTTGGTCAAACTGCCGCAGTGGTGATGCGCCAATTGGCAGCTGTGCTAAATCGTGTTGGTGTTGGCTCTTTCGCAGCTTGTGTACTTGCTTATGAACCGGTTTGGGCGATTGGTACTGGAGTGACGGCGTCGCCGCAGCAGGCGCAAGAAGTGCATGCTGCGATACGTGCTCAAGTCTCTTTGTTGGATGCTGGTGTCGCGAGTGGTTTGCGTATTCTGTATGGTGGTAGTGTCAAACCGCAGAATGCGGAGGAATTGTTTGCGCAAGTTGATGTCGATGGCGGTTTGATCGGTGGCGCTGCGCTGGTTGCGGATGATTTTCTGGCAATTTGCCGGGCGGCAAATTGATAGGCGTAAAAAAATGAACTGGCTTTTTTCTGTAGTCCTGACGGTGCACATTCTGGTTGCCCTATCAATTATTGGTTTGGTGTTAATGCAGCATGGCAAAGGTGCCGATATGGGTGCTGCATTTGGGAGTGGTGCATCAGGTAGTCTTTTCGGTGCAACTGGCTCCGCCAATTTTCTGAGCCGGGCCACCGGCATTCTTGCCGCTGTGTTTTTTGCCACTAGTCTTACTTTGGCTTACATAGCGTCAAACAAGCCAAAAACGACTGGCAGTGTGATGCAAGAAACGGTACAATCTCAGCCGGTCTCGCCGCCTGGAATTGCTGGTGGCGAAGCTCCCGCAGGCTCAGTTGGTGCGGGCTCACGGGCCAAAGAAATACCGAAGTAAGCTCATTGATCTTTTGGCAGTGTTCCTCGCCAAGAGTCAATAAATTAGTGCCGACGTGGTGAAATTGGTAGACACGCTATCTTGAGGGGGTAGTGGCGTAAGCTGTGCGAGTTCGAGTCTCGCCGTCGGCACCATAAATTGGGGCAGTGGCCGTAAGGTACGCTGTTTCGTAAAAGAAACTGAATTTTGGCGGCGAGCATGGAAAACTACTTTCCAATTTTGATGTTCGTTCTGGTAGGGGTTGCGATTGGTGTTTTGCCAATTGCGATGGGTTTTCTTCTTGCGCCCAGAAGGCCGGATGCAGAAAAACTATCCCCTTACGAGTGCGGCTTTGAGGCTTTTGAAGATGCGCGCATGAAGTTTGATGTGCGCTATTACTTGATTGCCATTTTATTCATTCTGTTTGATCTCGAGATTGCATTCCTTTTTCCGTGGGCGGCAATTTTCAAGGACATCGTAGCGACAGAATCGATCAAGCTATTCGGTTTTATTGAAATGCTGGTTTTTGTTGCAATCCTGGTCGTTGGGTATGTTTATGCCTGGGCTAAGGGTGCGCTGGAATGGGAATGAGCCATGGCTATTGAAGGTGTTCTTCAAGAAGGGTTTGTAACGACCACTGCTGACAAGTTGATTAACTACATGCGCACTGGTTCCTTGTGGCCAATGACGTTTGGCTTGGCCTGCTGTGCTGTTGAAATGATCCATGCGGGTTGCTCTCGCTATGATCTTGATCGTTTTGGTGTGGTATTTCGTGGTAGCCCTCGGCAGTCTGATGTGATGATTGTGGCAGGTACCTTGACCAATAAGATGGCACCAGCCTTGCGTAAGGTTTACGATCAAATGGCTGAGCCTCGTTGGGTTATTTCGATGGGGTCGTGTGCTAACGGTGGCGGTTACTACCATTATTCTTATTCTGTGGTGCGTGGTTGTGATCGAATAGTTCCTGTTGATATCTATGTTCCGGGATGTCCGCCGACCGCGGAGGCCTTACTTTACGGCATTATTCAGTTGCAAAACAAAATTCGCCGTACTAATACAATCGCTCGTTAATTGCCAAGGCTGATTAGATATGTCTGCCAAGTTGGAAACGCTTAGCCAAAACTTGCAAATGCATTTTGGAGATAAGCTCAAATCGTTGAAGCTTGTTCTTGGTGAAATTACCATCGAAGTTGACGCCGCTGATTATCTGGCGGTGATGACTGCTTTAAAAGATGAGTCTGATTTTCAATTTGAAGAATTGATTGATCTTTGCGGCGTCGATTATTCGACTTATGGTGAAGAGGCTTGGCAAGGTCGCCGCTTTGCTTCCGTTGTTCATCTGCTCTCAATAAATAAAAATTGGCGCTTGCGAGTACGTGTGTTCGCTGAGGATGATGACTTTCCGTCGATTGATTCAATCACAGGTATTTGGAAAAGCGTTAACTGGTTTGAGCGCGAAGCTTTTGATCTTTACGGAATAGCATTCGTTGGTCACGATGACTTGCGTCGGATTCTTACTGATTATGGTTTTATCGGTCATCCGTTCCGTAAGGACTTTCCGATTTCCGGTTACGTAGAAATGCGTTACGACCCAGATCAGGCTCGTGTCATTTATCAACCAGTCACCATTGAACCTCGCGAAAATACGCCGCGTATCATACGTGAAGACTCCTACGGAGATCCTGTGCATGGCTGATATCCGCAATTTCACACTTAATTTTGGGCCGCAGCACCCGGCTGCACACGGCGTTCTTCGCTTGGTGCTCGAGCTGGATGGGGAGGTTGTGCAGCGTGCGGACCCGCATATCGGTCTTTTGCATCGCGCCACTGAAAAATTGGCCGAGACTCGCACTTGGGTGCAATCTGTTCCTTACATGGATCGTCTGGACTATGTCTCCATGATGTGTAATGAACATGCCTACTGCTTGGCAACGGAAAAGCTGCTGGGCATCGAAGTGCCGGAGCGTGGCAAGTATATTCGTACCATGTTTGACGAGGTTACTCGCTTACTCAATCATTTGTTATGGATTGGTTGTCATGCGCTGGATGTTGGTGCGATGACGATGGCTCTTTATACCTTCCGCGAACGTGAAGATTTGATGGATGCTTATGAGGCTGTTTCGGGGGCGCGTTTGCATGCAGCCTACTACCGTCCTGGTGGCGTGTACCGCGACTTGCCGGATCGGATGCCTCAATACGAAGCGTCAACGTGGACTAGTGCTAAAAAAGCAAAAGAATTAAACGTAAATCGTGGTGGCTCGCTACTGGATTTTCTTGAAGACTTTACCAATCGATTTCCAACATATCACAGCGAATACCATACTCTTTTGACCGACAACCGTATCTGGAAGCAGCGTTTGGTTAATGTTGGTGTGGTGACGCCTGAGCGGGGTCTGCAGATGGGGTTTTCTGGTGCCATGTTGCGGGGTTCTGGTATTGCTTGGGATTTGCGTAAAAAGCAGCCATATGCAGCGTATGACAAAGTTGATTTTGATATCCCGGTAGGTGTGAACGGTGATAGTTATGACCGTTATTTGGTTCGGATGGAAGAAATGCTTCAATCGAACCGGATTATCAAGCAATGTATCGATTGGTTAAGAAAAAATCCCGGCCCTGTTATTACCGAGAATCACAAGGTTGCGCCTCCGCCTCGCGAAGATATGAAGTCTAATATGGAAGAGTTGATTCATCATTTCAAGCTCTTTACCGAAGGAATTCATGTGCCGGCTGGCGAGGCTTATGCTGCCATCGAACACCCTAAAGGTGAGTTTGGTATCTATTTCATTTCGGATGGCGCTAACAAGCCGTACCGTATGAAAATCCGGGCGCCTGGTTATGTTCACCTCGCCGGGATGGATGAAATGGCACGGGGCCACATGATTGCCGACGTAGTTACGATTATCGGCACTCAAGATATTGTATTTGGTGAGATCGACCGCTGATGTTTTCTCCTGAAACCCTCCAGAAGTTCGCTCGCGAGGTTGCAAAATACCCCGCTGCTCAAAAACAGTCAGCGGTGATGGCTTGTCTGGCACACGCTCAAGAAGAGAGGGGCTGGTTGCCTCAGGATGTAATTGAAGCAGTGGCCAACTATCTTGATATGCCACCGATGGCGGCTTATGAGGTCGCTTCTTTCTACAATATGTACGATTTGAAGCCGGTCGGTAAGTACAAGATCATGGTGTGCACCAATCTTCCCTGTGCTCTCTCAGGCGGCTATCACGCTGGTGAATACGTCCAGAAAAAACTCGGTATTGGTTATGGTGAAACCACTGCCGACGGCAAATTCTCTTTGAAGGAAGGGGAGTGTATGGGGGCTTGCGGTGACGCTCCCGTGCTGATCGTCAATAATCGGACAATGTGTGGACACATGGATCCTGTGCAGATCGACAAGCTGATCGAGGAGTGCAAATAATGGCTATGCTTGGTTCGATCAACGGTGTTTTGATGGAAGGTCTCGATGGCGACAATACATGGCGCCTGAGTGATTACATTGCCCGCGGTGGTTATGCTCAATTAACACGTATCCTTGAGAATAAATTGTCTCAAGAAGAAGTGATTGGCGAAGTTAAGAAATCTGTTCTTCGCGGTCGCGGTGGCGCAGGTTTTCCGACTGGTTTGAAGTGGTCTTTCATGCCACGCTCCTTTCCAGGCGATAAGTATGTTGTCTGTAACACGGATGAGGGCGAACCCGGCACCTTTAAAGACCGCGACATTATGCGTTTCAATCCGCATTCGGTTATTGAAGGTATGGCGATTGCTGCCTATGCAATGGGCGCAAACCGTGGCTATAATTATGTTCACGGTGAGATTTGGGAAACATACAAGCGTTTTGAAGAGGCTTTGGACGAGGCGCGTGCCGCTGGGTTCATTGGTCAGAATATTCTCGATTCGGGTTTTAACTTCGAGCTCTTTGCTCATCATGGTTATGGCGCCTATATTTGCGGAGAAGAAACAGCGCTGCTGGAATCGATTGAGGGAAAAAAAGGTCAGCCACGTTTTAAGCCACCATTCCCCGCTTCTTTCGGTTTGTATGGCAAACCGACCACAATTAACAACACCGAGACATTTGCGTCGATTCCATTTATTTTGAAAATGGGTGGCGAAGAATTTTTAAATCTGGGCAAACCAAATAACGGCGGCACCAAACTGTTTTCGGTTTCCGGCCACATCAATCGTCCTGGCAATTACGAAATTCCCTTGGGAACATCATTCGCAACGTTACTGGAAATGTGTGGCGGAATGCGCGGTGGCCGTAAGTTGAAAGCAGTTATTCCGGGGGGCTCGTCGGCGCCTGTTGTTCCTGCTGACGTGATGATGGAAACCACCATGGATTACGATTCGATCAGCAAGGCTGGGTCGATGTTGGGTTCCGGGGCGGTTATTGTCATGGATGAAACGGTCTGCATGGTCAAGGCCCTCGAGCGGCTTTCCTTTTTTTATTATGAAGAGTCGTGTGGTCAATGCACGCCATGTCGAGAAGGTACAGCCTGGATGTACAAGGTAATTCATCGGATTGAGAATGGATTGGGCAAGCCGGATGATATGGATCTGTTGAATAGCGTTCTGGGTAATATCATGGGGCGCACTATTTGTGCGTTAGGTGATGCTGCTGCGCTACCCGTACAGAGCTTTCTTAAGCACTTCGGTAGTGAATTTGAGTACCACATCGAGCACAAGACCTGTCTGATTCCCAAGGATGTTCAATGGGCTGGCAGTGGATTTCACAAGGCTTCGGCCTGACCGAATCCTCCCAAGTAATAGATACGAAAAAACTGGCTGCAAGGTAGCGACATGCTAGAAATAGAAATCGACGGTAAAAAAGCGCAAGTGCCAGATGGCAGTACGGTAATGGATGCCGCGCAGCAGGTTGGCGTATATATTCCGCACTTCTGCTATCACAAAAAACTTTCAATCGCTGCAAATTGCCGGATGTGTCTTGTCCAGGTTGAAAAGGCGCCGAAGCCATTGCCAGCCTGCGCAACGCCTGTGACCAACGGAATGAAGGTTTTCACCCACTCCGATTTGGCGATCAAAGCACAGAAAGGGGTGATGGAATTTCTACTGATCAATCACCCACTGGACTGTCCGGTTTGTGATCAAGGTGGTGAATGCCAACTTCAGGATATGTCGGTTGGCTACGGTCCAATGAACAGTCGTTATACAGAAGAAAAGCACGTTGTTTTTCACAAAAATGTAGGGCCGCTTATTTCGATGCAAGAAATGAGCCGCTGTATTCACTGTACTCGTTGTGTCCGTTTTGGTCAGGAAATTGGCGGCATCATGGAGTTGGGAATGGCTAATCGGAATATGCATTCCGAGATAACTACTTTCTTGGGGCGTACGGTCGACTCTGAGTTGTCGGGCAATATGATTGATCTTTGTCCTGTTGGTGCATTAACTTCCAAACCGTTCCGGTACACTGCGCGTTCCTGGGAGTTGCAGCGCCGTAAGTCCATAAGTCCGCATGATTCGGTGGGCGCAAACTTGGTCGTTCAGGTCAAACAAGATAACGTGATGCGTGTCTTGCCTCGTGAAAACGACGATGTGAATGAGTGCTGGATTTCCGATAAAGAGCGTTTCTCATATCTGGCTTTAAATTCAGAAGAGCGTTTAACCAAGCCTATGGTTAAGCAAGGTGGCCAATGGCGCGAAGTGGACTGGAATGTTGCGCTTGATTACGTTGCTCATGGATTAAAAGATGTTTCACGCGAACATGGCGGAGACTCTTTGGCAGCGCTCGCAGCACCGAACTCAACGGTTGAAGAGATTTTCCTGCTCGGCAAAGTGATGGCCGGTCTGGGCAGCATTAATGTCGATTTCCGCCCGCGGCAAATTGATTTTTCTGCCGATGGCAAACGCGGTGGTACGCCTTGGCTCGGATTGAAAATTTCAGAGATCAAGGATCTTGACGCCGCGCTCGTGGTTGGCGCCTTCTTGCGAAAAGATCACCCGTTAATTGCCCAGCGATTGAGGCAGGCTGCGAAGAAATTTACAAAAGTTAGTGTGCTGTCAGTAACAGCGGATGACGATTTAATTGAATTACATGATCGAATTACTGTATCACCCTCTTTGCTTGTTGTTGAATTGGCTGCAATATTAAAAGCAGCTGCAGAGATAAAGGGTGTCATACCTTCAGTCGAACTAGCATCGATTGCTCTCTCCGATCAAAGTCGAAAAATTGCTCAAAGCCTTGTTGAGGGTGATAAGCGATCAATTTTATTGGGTAATGTTGCTACGCAGTCTGCTGATGCAAGTCAAATTCAGCTTCTGGCGCTTGAACTTGCAAAACTGACGGGAGGGACGGTTGGTTTTCTTGGTGAAGCTGCCAACACGGTTGGTGGCAACCTTGCGTTGCCTCGAACATCCGGCTCAAATGCTCGCGAGATGTTCGACAAACCCAGGAAGGCTTATGTGTTAATGGGGGTTGAGCCTGAATTTGATTGTGGCAACCCGCAATTGGCAATCGCCGCGCTTAAACAGGCAAGCCTTGTTGTGTATATGTCTTCATTTAAACATGCGCCGGCATTTGAATACGCCGATGTGATGTTGCCAATCGCTCCTTATACGGAAACTGCTGGTACCTTCGTTAATACTGAAGGCCGTATTCAAAGCTTCAACGGTGTTGTTAAGGCACGTGGCGATTCGCGCCCGGCATGGAAAGTATTGCGTGTTCTCGGAAATGTCCTGAATTTGGACGGGTTTGCTTATGAATCAAGTGAATCGGTTAGAGATGAGGTTCTCGGCAAGGATGTTGAGTTTGCTGCAGGTCTAAGCAATGACCTGAAGGGCATTGATCTGAAACTGCCTTCAGTCAAGGCTGGTTTGCAGCGGATTGCCAACGTTCCAATTAACTTTGCCGATTCAATGGCGCGACGTTCTCCTGTTTTGCAGCAAACAACCGACTCTGTTGCGCCGGTGGCGCGGTTTAACGACCTGACACTAACGGATTTGGGCCTGGTGTCAGGGGCTTCCGTTAGGCTTATGCAGGGACAGGGTGAGGCTTTAATGATTGCCGTGGCGGATAACAACATTCCGGCAGGTTGCATCTGCGTTTCAGCGGCGCATTCGAGCACCAGCAAATTAGGTGATATGTTCGGGCAGATTTCTGTGGAGCGTGCATAAATGGACGCACTAATGAGTTTTGGGCAGGGCGTCTTCGGTGGCGTATGGCCAGCTGTTTGGACGCTTATCAAGATAGTTCTCATCGTTGCTCCCTTGATGCTCGGTGTGGCCTATCTGACACTTGCTGAACGCAAGGTCATTGGCTTCATGCAAGTTCGTATCGGACCTAATCGAGTGGGGCCATGGGGGCTTATTCAACCAATTGCTGACGGTTTGAAACTCTTGCTCAAGGAAATTATTGTTCCGAGTAGTGCCAGTAAGGGAATATTCATAATTGCTCCGATGCTGGCAATTGCGCCAGCGCTTGCTGCCTGGGCCGTTGTTCCGTTTACCGATACGCTGGTGCTTGCCAATATCGATGCGAGCTTGCTCTATATCATGGCAATTACCTCAATGGGTGTGTACGGTGTAATCCTTTCTGGTTGGGCATCAAATTCAAAATATGCATTTATTGGTGCAATGCGCTCCGCAGCTCAGATGGTTTCCTATGAAATTGCGATGGGGTTTTCGCTGATCGTAGTCTTGATGGTTTCTAACAGTCTTAATCTGGTCGAAATTGTTAATGGTCAAAATAACGGCCGATTTGCTGATTTGGGGTTGGGCTTCCTATCCTGGAATTGGCTGCCATTATTTCCGATGTTCATTGTGTATTTAATATCCGGTACGGCTGAATTAAATCGCGCGCCATTTGACGTAGCTGAAGGTGAATCTGAAATTGTTGCCGGCTTTCACGTTGAATATTCTGGCATGGCGTTTGCTCTATTCTTTTTGGCGGAATATGCCAACATGATTTTAGTCGCAGTATTGACTTCGATCTTGTTTCTGGGTGGTTGGTTGTCTCCGGTTGGTTTTTTGCCAGATGGGATTCTTTGGTTATTCGCCAAGATGTCCTTTGTCTTGCTCCTTTTCCTTTGGTTCCGTGCCACGTTTCCTCGTTATCGTTATGACCAGTTGATGCGTCTTGGCTGGAAGGTTTTTTTACCAATTTGTTTGATTTGGCTTGTCGTCGTCGGTGTTTGGATGATGTCACCTTTGAATATCTGGAAGTGAGGGGAATTTTATGGGTTCGATGAAGGAAATCTTCAACAGCCTCCTCCTCAAGGAGTTGTTGAAAGGAATGTCTGTAACTGGCAAATATTTTTTCGCACGGAAAATTACAGTCCAGTATCCTGAAGAAAAAACGCCACAGAGCTCTCGGTTTCGTGGGTTGCATGCTTTACGGTGTTATCCGAATGGAGAGGAACGTTGTATTGCTTGCAAGCTTTGTGAGGCGATTTGTCCGGCTCTAGCGATTACCATTGAAGCTGAGCCGCGTGATGATGGTTCAAGACGTACCACTCGGTACGATATTGATTTGACGAAATGTATTTTCTGCGGTTTCTGTGAAGAGGCGTGCCCAGTTGATGCAATCGTCGAAACTCGAATATTTGAATATCATGGGGAAAAGCGGGGCGATCTTTATTACACCAAGCAAATGCTGTTGGCCACGGGTGATCGCTATGAGGCACAAATTGCCAAAGATCGTGAACTTGATGCACCTTACCGATAATAGAGACTAGTGATGGATTTTCAGACTTTTGTCTTTTACTTTCTGGCTACAATTCTGATTGCTGCCAGCCTCCGTGTAATCACTGCCAGAAATCCGGTGCATGCTGCTCTACATCTGATCCTCGCATTTTTTACCTGTGGGGGAATCTGGGCATTGCTGCAGGCCGAGTTTTTGGCAATTGCCATCATTCTTGTTTATGTTGGCGCGGTCATGGTGCTATTTCTTTTTGTGGTCATGATGCTCGATATAAACATTGACCGTATTCGCCAGGGGTTCTGGAACTATCTTCCACTTGGAGCCATTCTGGGTGTTCTCATGGTGGTTGAAATGGGCTTGGTATTGGGCAGCAAATATCTTCAGGTGCCTGCTGCTGATGTATTGGTTCCTGCAGGAATTTCCAATACCAAGAGTATCGGTGCGTTGATGTTCAGCGATTATGTCTTCCCGTTTGAACTTGCCTCTATCGTATTGCTGGTTGGTATGATCGCAGCGATTGTTTTGACCTACCGTGGTCCCAAGAAGACTAAATACACTAATCCGAACCAGCAGGTTTTCGTCAAGGCCAAGGATCGCGTACGACTCCTTCAAATGCCGGTCGAAAAAGACTGAACCGGGGCGCGCTGCTATGCTTAATCTTACGCTTTCACATTTCCTGATACTTGGCGCGATTCTTTTCGCTATTGGTGTCGTTGGTATATTCCTCAACCGGAAAAACCTGATTGTTTTGTTGATGACAATTGAGCTTATGCTTCTTGCGGTCAACATGAATTTTGTGGCTTTTTCTCATTTCCTCCAGGATCTTTCCGGACAGATTTTTGTTTTCTTCATCCTGACCGTTGCCGCAGCTGAAGCGGCTATTGGTTTGGCTATTCTGATTGTGCTGTTCCGTAATCTCAAGAGCATCCATGTGGATGACCTGGGCAGCTTGAAGGGTTAATCATGGAAATGCAAAAACTCTATCTGCTTGTCCCGCTGGCGCCGCTATTTGGGGCAATGATTGCAGGCTTGTTCTGTCGTATTATCCCTCGCTGGGTTGCGCACACTGCGACAATTGCCGGAGTGGCAATCGCCTTTATTGCTTCTGTGATTATCTTCAGGGATGTTCAGGCGGGTAATACCTTTAATGGAACGGTTTATACTTGGTTAACTAGTGGTGACTACCGTTTTGAGGTGGGCTTCCTCATTGATACGCTGACGACGACCATGATGTTAGTTGTCACCTTTGTCTCGCTGATGGTACACATTTACACCGTTGGTTATATGCACGAAGATCCTGGCTACAATCGGTTTTTCAGTTATATATCATTGTTTACTTTCTCCATGTTGATGCTGGTGATGAGCAACAACTTTATGCAGCTATTTTTTGGCTGGGAAGCGGTTGGTCTGGTTTCCTATTTGCTGATTGGTTTTTGGTATACCCGACCGACAGCCATTTTTGCCAATATGAAGGCGTTTTTGGTGAATCGTGTTGGGGATTTCGGATTTATTTTGGGTATTGGTCTGGTGCTGGCGCATTTTGGAACGCTTGACTACGCGACTGTTTTTCAGAAAGCCCCCGAGTTTGCCAACTCAACAATTTCCTTGTTCGCCGATCGCGATTGGGCAACTGTATCGTTGATGACTGTGACTTGTATTTGCTTGTTTATTGGTGCGATGGGCAAGTCGGCGCAGGTGCCATTACACGTTTGGCTTCCCGATTCAATGGAGGGTCCAACGCCGATTTCTGCGTTGATTCATGCTGCTACCATGGTTACTGCAGGTATTTTCATGGTTGCACGGATGTCGCCGCTATTTGAGTTGTCGACGACGGCTCTCTCTTTTGTCTTGGTTATTGGTTCAATTACCGCACTGTTTATGGGTTTTCTGGGAATTATTCAGAACGATATCAAGCGAGTTGTTGCTTATTCAACACTCTCCCAGCTTGGGTATATGACTGTTGCACTTGGTGCGTCAGCATATTCTGTCGCTATCTTCCACCTAATGACCCATGCGTTCTTCAAGGCCTTGCTTTTCCTCGCTGCGGGTTCAGTCATAATTGGAATGCATCACGAACAAGACATTCGGAAAATGGGAGGTCTGCGTAAATACATGCCAATCACATGGATTACTTCGCTGGTTGGTTCCCTGGCCCTGATTGGAACGCCTTTCTTGTCAGGTTTCTATTCGAAGGACTCGATTATTGAAGCAGTAGCTTTGTCTCATGTCCCAGGTTCCGGGTTCGCTTATTTTTCCGTGATGGCTGGTGTGTTTGTTACCGCGTTTTACTCTTTCCGAATGTATTTTCTCGTTTTTCACGGTGAAGAGCGTTTTGGCAAAGAGTCACACCACGCCCATGATGATGCTGCGGATGCTCACGATCATCATCATGGACTTGCACCTGGCCAGAAGCCGCATGAGACACCTTGGGTGGTTACCTTGCCTTTAGTCCTCTTGGCAATACCATCACTGATCATTGGTTATGTCGCGATAGGGCCAATGGTGTTTGGTGATTACTTCAAGGGCGTTATCTTTATTGATAGTACTGCTCACCCAGCCATGGCGCATCTCTCCGAGCATTTTCATAGCGCTGCTGCAATGGGCCTTCATGCATTGACATCTTTACCTTTCATTCTTGCCCTTGCTGGTGTCGTGCTTTCATGGTTCTTTTATATGAAACGGCCAGATATTCCCACCGCAATCCAGCGTCGTTTTTCGGCGATCAATACTTTGCTGGAGAATAAGTATTATTTTGATAAATTCAATGAAGTCGTCTTTGCTGGTGGGTCACGTCTGCTCGGTAAGGTGCTCTGGCGTGCCGGTGATGTCGGATTTATTGATGGCGTGATGATCAATGGCTCCGTCAAAATCGTTAGTTGGATATCTGCCATAACTCGTTTGTTCCAGACAGGTTATGTCTATCACTACGCATTTACCATGATCATAGGTGTCTTTGTACTAATGACCCTGTGGATTAACCGCGCTTAACGTGAATAGTTTGCAGAAAAGCAAGGAATAATATGTCGAATTACCCGCTGCTATCTCTCGCCATTTGGCTTCCGATTTTTTCAGGCCTGGTGGTCCTCGCCACAGGCTCTGATCGGAATGCTCCGCTGGCACGGATGCTTGCCCTTTTTGGCGCAATCGCCAGTTTTCTCGTTACCCTTCCTTTATGGACTGGTTTTGATGTTGCCAGTGGTGGGATGCAGTTCGTTGAATTGCACAATTGGATACCGCGTTTTAATATTAATTATCATCTTGGTGTTGATGGTATTTCCATGCTGTTTGTATTGCTTAACGCTTTTGTGACAATCATTGTCGTTACAGCTGGTTGGGAGGTGATTAAGGAAAAAGTCGCGCAATATAACGCAGCATTTCTGATCATGTCCGGTTTAATGAACGGTATTTTTACTTCCCTTGATGGAATGCTTTTTTACGTATTCTTCGAGGCTTCTTTGATTCCGCTTTATCTGATTATCGGCGTATGGGGTGGTGCAAATCGTGTCTATGCAGCGTTCAAGTTTTTCCTATACACCTTGTTTGGTTCCTTGCTCTTCCTGCTCGCGTTAATGTATTTGTTTATTCAGTCTGGCGGTAGTTTCTCAATTCTTGAATGGCATAAGTTACCGATTGCGCTTGGCTCGCAGACTTGGTTGTTCATTGCCTTTCTTGTGGCTTTCGCGGTCAAAGTGCCTATGTGGCCGGTTCATACCTGGTTGCCAGATGCTCACGTCGAGGCGCCAACTGGAGGTTCTATTGTCTTGGCGGCAATTGCGCTCAAACTCGGAGCTTACGGATTTTTGAGATTCTCACTACCAATTTTGCCGGATGCTTCACGCGAGTTATCTGGGTTGGTTATTGCGCTATCGCTGATCGCCGTTGTCTATATCGGTTTCGTGGCCTTGGTTCAGTCTGATATGAAGAAACTGGTTGCTTACTCATCGATTGCACACATGGGGTTTGTCACACTGGGCTTCTTTATGTTCAGTCCGATGGGGATTGAGGGTGCGCTGGTTCAGATGGTTTCCCACGGATTCGTTTCCGGTGCTATGTTCTTTTGTATTGGGGTGATGTACGACAGGGTCCATAGTCGGCAGATTGCTGATTACGGCGGTGTCGTTAATACCATGCCAAAGTTCGCCGCCCTGTTTATGCTTTTCTCCATGGCTAATGCTGGTTTGCCCGCAACTTCCGGTTTTGTCGGTGAGTTCATGGTGATTCTGGCGGCGGTAAAGTTTAATTTCTGGGTAGCATTCGCAGCCGCCAGTTCAATGGTGATCGGAGCTGCCTATACGTTGTGGATGTATAAGCGAGTGATATTTGGCGATGTTGCCAACCATCATGTTGCGGAGCTTTCCGACATTAACAAGCGCGAGTTCGCCATTCTTGGCGTCCTCGCCCTCTGTACCCTTTGGATGGGGTTGTATCCGCAACCTTTCACCGAAGTCATGCACGCCTCGGTCAACGACCTGCTGCGCCACGTTGCTATAAGCAAGATTCAATAAACGGTAGCCGACATGTTTGACAATTTCGTTGTCCCCGATCTCCTGCCCGCCGCACCAGAACTATTTTTGGCTGCGATGGCGCTCGCTATTCTTCTAGTTGATCTCTTCGTCAAGGATAACCGGCGCACAGCGACCTACGTCCTGAGTCAACTTGCTTTGATAGGATGTGCTGCAATCCAGTTCTCGACCAGTACCGGTGAAATCGTCTACACCTTCAGCAATATGTTTGTCGACGATCTTATGTCTGATTTGTTGAAACTATTCCTATACCTGACGGTAGTGATCGTGTTGTTTTATTCACGTGGCTATATCATTGATCGCGAAGCAATGAATAAGGGAGAGTATTACGTACTGACCCTTTTTGCGACACTGGGCATGATGGTGATGATTTCGGCCAATCATTTCCTGACCTTGTACATGGGTCTGGAACTGCTCTCTCTATCGCTCTATGCAATGGTGGCGATGAACCGAGAGTCGTTGCTTTCTACGGAAGCAGCTATGAAGTATTTTGTTCTGGGGGCGCTGGCTTCTGGTCTGTTGCTCTACGGCATGTCAATGATCTATGGAGCAACGGGCACGTTGGAGATTACCGGTGTTGCGGAGCGCCTTTACGGTGGTGGTACGAACAAGAATTTGATGGTCTTTGGGCTTGTTTTCCTGGTAGCAGGCTTGGCCTTCAAGTTGGGTGTTGTTCCTTTCCATATGTGGATACCAGATGTTTATCACGGCGCGCCGACCTCAGTCACTCTTCTTATTAGCACTGCGCCCAAGCTCGCGGCCTTCGCCATCGTTATGCGCCTACTGGTTAATGGACTGATCACCATGGCGGCCGACTGGCAGGTGATGTTGATCATTCTCTCGGTTTTGTCGATGGCAATCGGCAATCTGGCGGCTATCGCCCAGACCAACCTTAAGCGTATGCTGGCCTACTCGGCGATTTCCCATATGGGTTTTATGCTGCTGGGTATCACGACGGGTGTGGTCAGTGGCGATGCGCGTTATGCCTTGAATGCATATAGTTCTGCGATGTTTTATGTCATAGCTTACGTGCTGATGAGCCTCGGTTCGTTTGGGATAATTTTGCTAATGGCGCGTTCCGGGTTTGAATCAGACAAGATTGATGACTTCAAAGGCTTGAATAAACGGAGCCCTTGGTTTGCCGGCGTCATGATGATGTTTATGTTTTCAATGGCGGGTATTCCGTTCTTCATTGGTTTCTTCGCCAAATTCTCCGTTCTCCAAGCCGTTGTTGCAGCTGGGTATATGTGGTTGGCAATAGTCGCAGTGCTGTTCTCGTTGATTGGCGCGTTCTACTATCTGCGTGTCGTGAAGCTGATGTATTTTGACGCGCCGATTGATGATTCGCCAATTACTGCTGGTGCCGATATGCGTATTTTGATTTCTGCGAATGGTTTAGCCGTAGCGTTGCTTGGCATATTCCCGCAATTCATAATGTCTCTCTGTGCTTACGCATTACTGCGCTCACTCTGATGGATAAGTATTTCCGATAAACGAGTTTGAATTTGGCTCTGTTCGCGAACCCCGTAGGTTTTAACCCACTGCATGCCTGAGAAATA
>CAZLPR010000003.1:0-24305 GCA_964561415.1 uncultured Dechloromonas sp.
CAATCGAAACGGTGAAGGCGGTGCCGTATTGCGCCTTGTTGCTGGGCGCCATCTGGACCAGACCGAGCTTCTTGCAGCGCTCTTCGGTCAGCGTCAGGCAGATCAGGCCACGGCCGAATTTGGCCATGAAATTGATCGCTTCGGCGGTCACGTGTTCGGCGGCCATGACGAGGTCGCCCTCGTTCTCGCGGTCTTCTTCATCGACCAGGATGACCATGCGGCCAGCCTTCATTTCGGCGACGATTTCGGCAGTAGTGGCAATGGCGGGATGGGGGGGCATGAGGGTCCGGAAAGCACAAAAATGGGGGGCTATTTTCGCAGAAAGAGCGCGTTAGCACATGACTTTAAAGACCTGGCACCGTTTCCGCATCCTCGGCGGCGTTGGCTCAGGGGAGATAGGCTTCAACCTGAATGTGCAGGCGAATTTCGTCGCCGATGAAGGGCGTGCCGTTTTGCAGGCCGAAGTCGGAGCGCCGCAGCACGCCGTGGGCGTCGGCACCGCAACCGCGTTTTCGGTTGGCAAGATTGAAGCCGCATTTGAAGCGGCTGATTTCAAGGCGTAATGGCCGGGTTTCGCCAAGCAGGGTGAGCCGGCCTTCGACCGCAAGCAGTTTTTCCTGGTCAAAAACAAAGTGCTGGCTGCGGAACCGGGCGCTTGGGAAGTCTTCCACCTTGAACCACGAATCGCCGCGCAGTACCTCGTCGCGCGGTTCAAACCCGGTATCGATCGAAGCGGTGTCAATGGTCACGTCGATGCTGCCGCGCTGCGCCGCCGCGTCGAATTCGATGCTCCCGGAAGTGCGCTTGAACTGACCGCGTTGCGTCGAAAAACCGAGGTGGTCGATTTCAAAGCTGGCGTAGGTGTGGCTCGGATCGACCGCATAGTCGAGGGCGCTGGCCGGCGGCGCAAGCAGGGCGGGCAAAAGAAGGAGAAATGGCTTGAATGTCACGGTCGACGCTCAAAAATGGGCAAAAATTGGTTTAATGGATTCGTTTGTCCGACTATCAACTGCCTCAGGCGTTCCCGAATGCAGGCAGAATGGCGGGCAATCCGCTTTTATTCAGCCTCCTTCGCCATGCGTCACGCCCTGCTTTTCTCCGTTTTCGTCATTGCCTCCTGCGGCCTGGCTTACGAGCTGATCGCCGGCGCCCTCGCCTCCTATCTCCTCGGCGACTCGGTGATGCAATTCTCGACGGTGATCGGCACTTATCTGTTCGCGATGGGCGTCGGCTCGTGGCTATCGAAATACATCACGCGTGACCTGATCGGGCGCTTCATCCAGATCGAGCTGATGGTCGGGCTGCTCGGCGGCTTTTCGGCGGTCGGCCTGTTCCTGGTTTTTACTTGGCTGGCAGGGCCGTTCAAGCTGGTGCTCTATCTGGTGGTGCTCGGCGTCGGCGTGCTGGTCGGCCTGGAAATTCCGCTGGTCATGCGTATCCTGAAGCGGGAACTGGCTTTCAAGGATCTGGTGTCGCAAGTGCTGACTTTCGATTATCTCGGCGCCCTGGTCGTTTCCATCCTCTTTCCGCTCGTACTCGCGCCGCAGCTCGGCATGGTGCGTACCGGCCTGCTCTTCGGCCTGCTCAATGTCGCGGTGGCGCTGTGGGCGCTGCACCTGTTTCGCGACCAGTTGCCGGCCCGCCGCTGGCTGGCGACGCAGAGCTGGGCGGTGTTCGCCACGCTGCTTGTCGGCTTCGCCGGCGCCGGGCAGCTGACGACCCTGGCCGAAGCCCATCTTTACGCCGACGAGATCGTCCATGCCGAAACCACGCCTTACCAGCGTATCGTCGTCACCCGCTGGCGCGACGACCTGCGCTTATTTCTCAACAACAACCTGCAGTTTTCCTCGCATGACGAATACCGCTACCACGAGGCGCTGGTGCATCCGGGGTTGGCCAGCCTGCCCGCTGCCCGGCGCGTGCTGGTGCTCGGCGGCGGCGACGGCCTGGCGGTGCGGGAAATTCTCAAGTACCCGAATGTCGATTCGGTGATGCTGGTCGATCTCGATCCGGCCATGACCGAACTCTTCTCGACCGCGCCGCAGCTGGTCGCCTTGAATGCCGGGGCGCTCAAGTCGGAACGCGTCAAGGTGGTCAATGCCGATGCGCTGCAATGGCTGGAGGAGAGCCGCGAGTATTTCGATTTCATCGTCATCGACTTCCCCGATCCGGCTAACTTCGCGCTCGGCAAGCTCTACACCTCGGCATTTTACCGCTTGCTGGAAAAACGGCTGTCGGCGGCCTGATCGTCGTCCAATCCCCCTCGCCGCTCTACGCCCGCCAATCATTCTGGTGTGTGGTGACGACGCTCGAGGCGGCCGGCTTCAAGACGGCGCCCTATCATGCGCTGGTTCCTTCCTTCGGCGAATGGGGCTTCATCATTGCCGGTCGCCATGATTTTTCAATGGCTATACCCCAAGGGGACTTCCTGCGGGGCGCGGTCGACCGGGAAAAGATGCGATTTTTGACCCCGGAAACAATACCGGACCTGTTCCGTTTTCCGGCCGATATGGCGCGCCTGCCTGCTGAGGTGAATCAACTTAACAATCAGGTTTTGGTGCGTTACTTCGAGGCCGAGTGGCGCAAGGTCATTCACTGACTGTTTGCTGCGCCTGCAGGTAAGCCAGGGTTTCGCGGAAGGGAAGCGGCTTGCCGTAAAGGTAGCCCTGCAGTACATCGCAACCGAGGCGGCAGAGAAAGTCACGCTGCGCTTCGGTTTCCACCCCTTCGGCAACCAGCGTCAGGCCAAGATTGTGGCCGAGGGCGATGGTTGCGGCGCAGATCGCCGCATCGTTGCTGTCTGTCTCGATATCGGTGACGAAGGAGCGGTCGATTTTCAGATGCTGGATTGGCAGATGCTTGAGATAAGCCAGTGATGAATAGCCGGTGCCGAAGTCGTCAATAGCCAGCAATATGCCCTTATTGGCCAACTGGTCGAGAATGCCGAGGGTGATTTCGGTATTCTGCATCGCCGTGCTTTCGGTAATTTCCAGCTCGATGTCTCCTGGTTGCAATTCATAACAGGCCAGCGCCCCGCGGACCAGCAGGAGCAGGTTTTCGTGGCGCAGTTGGTGTGCCGAAATATTGATGGCAACGCGGATATTGTCGAAACCGTGCGACTTGAACGCACGTATTTTCCGGCAGGTCTCCCAGACCACCCAGTCACCGAGTGGCTGGATGAGGCCGGTTTCTTCGGCGATAGCAATGAAGCGCAGCGGCGATACTGCGCCAAAAATCGGGCTGTCCCAGCGCAGCAGCGCTTCAAGCGCAACGACCTGGCCAGATTGAGCATTGATCTGGGGCTGGAAATGCAGCGAAAACTCGCAGGAAGCCGGGGAAATCGCCGCGATCGCAAGGCGTAGCGCACCTTCAAGGCGCAGACGTTCGCCCGCGGCCGCATTCATCCGGCTGGCATAAAACTGGTGGTTGTTTCGGCCGGCACTCTTGGCGTGGTACATCGCCGAATCGGCATTGCGTAACAGGGTTGCGGTGTCTTGCCCGTCAGTCGGGAAGAGGCTGATGCCGATGCTTGGTGTGGCGTAAAGCGAATGCGCGTCTACTTGATAGCTGTCAGCCAGCGTCCGTTGAATTTTGTTGGCGACACGAGCTGCAGTCATCGGCCCGTCGATTTCTGGCAGCACAACGACGAATTCATCACCGCCGAGGCGGGCCACCAGATCGCTGGTACGGATGCATTCGCGCAGGCGGTGGGCGACTTTTTGCAATACCTTGTCACCAATGTGATGGCCCAGTGTGTCGTTGATGTTCTTGAAATTATCGAGGTCAATCACCATGAGCGCCAACTGACGCCCTTCCCGGGCGCAAATGCGCAAGCTCTGCATGAGCTGGGTTTCAAACGACAGACGGTTGGGTAGTTGGGTCAGCGGATCGTGGTAAGCCAGATGGGCGAGGCGGTCGGCGGCATCCTTGCTGGCGCTGATGTCGTTAAAGTTGGCGACATAATTTTGCACTGCCCCGGCGGCATCACGGATCACCGAGATGGATAACCATTTCGGGTAAGTGCTGCCGTCTTTGCGCTTGTCCCAGATTTCACCTTGCCAGAAATCATTCTGGTTCAACGACAGCCACATCAATTTATAAAAGTCGGGTTCGGCGTGGCCGGAGGAGAGTATCTTCGGATCTTGACCCAGCATCTCGGCCGCGCTGTAGCCCGTAAGTTCAGTGAATGCCGCGTTGACCGCGACGATACGGTTTCTCGCATCGGTAATCAAAATTGACTCGCCGCTTTGCTCGAAAGCCCGATGCAAAACCGAAAATGTCGGCAGTATGCTGCTGCCGCTCTCGCATTTGCCTCGGGCCGAGGAATCAACGGCTGGCCGCATTTTAACGATCTCCCTATAACTGTAAGGGGGATAGTTTAGACGTTAAACAGGAAATTGCGGCCTACTAGCCGCATGGTTGCTTGATACCGCTGCTTTGACTGTCATTCCATACCCGCTTTCATACCCGCTTTTGATTTGAATTTGTGCCGAAGCACTCAACCGGCCAAGGCTGCTTGCCGGATGGCCTCGGTGGCCCACTGGTTCAGGCTCTGACCGTGCGCTGCGGCAGCGATGGCTGCTGCCTCGTGCGTGGCAGGATCAACCCGCAAGGAGAACTTGCCCGAGAAGTGCTTGCGCGCTTCGATGCCGCGCCGTTCGCAGGCTTCAAGGAACACACGCAGGGAGGTTTCGCCTTCATGCTTCAGCCCTTCCACGTCGGCAGCGTAGAAGTCGGCGCCGCCACTCAGGCCCACGAATTCACCCCGGAACATTTGAATGTCCGGGTCAAAGGCGATGACCGCCTGATAGCCGTTGATCGTCATGGTATTCATGGCTTCACTCCGTTCTCTTCTAACCATTTGCGAATTGCTGCGACCGCGCCCTTGTCGGTATCCGGTGACGGATGAGGGCGATGGAACACCCGCACCAAGCCGAACAAAAACACCTCGACGCGCGAACCCTCGCGTTCCGCAATCTCTGCACCAAGCTCCAGGAACAATGCTTCGACATCGACCCATCGGACATTTGCCGAGACGGGCCGGGCGAAGATCAGTTCCAAGGTGCGCTGGTGCTTTCGTCTCATACCTTAATGGTAGCAGATAACGGTATCAGACAACAGGCTATCGGACTGGTTGCAGCCCATAGACGATATGCGACTCATGAAAGCAAAACCGGGCACAGTGGCCCGGTTGCTCGTCGCCCCTCCTGCATCTCGCATTTACTGGATGGCCTGGCCCTCCTGAACAGCTTTGACCGCGCCGCCGAGCATGCCGAAAACCAGCGTCAGGCCAGCAGCGGCATCGTCGCCCAGTTTGGTGGTAGCGATGTTGTCTGCCAATGCTTCAAGCAATGCCAGAACGGCGCCGATGTTGTTCATGGTGTCGGCGGTTGTGTCGCCGATCAGGTTGTTCTGGGTTTCGGTAAGTGCCATGTTCTCGACCTATTAACGGTTTGACTTGGATAGAAGCCAGCGCCTGGCTTCGCATTCGGTTTGCCGGCTTTGAGATTGCCAGCAACCTGCCGCTATTATACATATCTGTGCAGCACTAGCAATACTGTTGTGCAGTCTATAATATGCAGACGATAACAGGAGGTTGCGCGATGACGAAATCCAAGACACAGCAGGCACTCGATCTGCTGAAAGAGAATCCGGGCATGACGCCCTATGAGGCTGCGGCCACGGTGGGGGTCGGCAATGCCGCCGTGTATCAGGCACTTCGCCGAACCAAGGACAAAACGCTTTGCCCATGCTGTGGTCAAGTGGTACGCGATGGCTTTGAGATCAATGGCACTGTCTTGAAAAAGGAATGATGCCGATCAGGCTGGGGGGCAAGGGCTGACGGAAGGGATGTCCTTGGCTTTCCCCGGTCGCTTCGCTTGAACGCCGGATGTCTTGCGACTCTCGACCCAGCCCGTTACTTCATCCAGATCCCATGCGACATTGCGACTGGTGAGGGCAATGCGCTTGGGAAAGTCGCCGCGCTTTTCCATGTTGTAGATGGCCTTCTCCGACAACGGAATCATGTCCAGCAAGGTTTTCTTGTTGATGAGCTTCATGATTGCGCCATCCCTATTCAGCGTTCTTGCGCAACCAAGCCAAGAACTTGTCATGCAGCCGCGCCCACCAGCCCTTTGCCTGTCCCGCCAGTGTCCACTTGAAATCACGCCCACGACCGCGCACACATCGCACGGTGCTGGTTGAATTGATTTTCTCCATGTGCCTGCCTCTCTGTAATGCCTGGCTGCTATGGTGAGCTACGCACCCGCCCAGTGCAATAGCTGCCAACATTGACGCATAGACAACGGCAGATGCACAGCAGATTGATGATGTTTAGATTATGCTCGCCGCACTTGATGCCATGGGATAGGATGTCTATTCCGAATCCGTAAGGGATTGCTCATGGAATTCACCAAGGCACTGGCTACGGCTGGGTGTGTGCTTATGCTCACTTCTGGCTGCGCCACGCCAACCACGGGCGTCGTGCAACGCGGCGAAGGTCTGGCCACGGTCACGCATCAGGGCAGCGGTGGCTGGGTCAGCACCGATTCGCTGAAAGCGGCAGCGATACAGGAGGCAGACGCCAACTGCCAGCACAACGGCAAGCATGTGAAGGTGGTGCATACCAAGGAAATCCCGGCTGGCCCGCTGGGCCGCTGGCCGGAGTCCGAAGTTCTGTTTCGCTGCGAGTGATCGCAACACAGTCGAAATTACAGCAAGGAGAAAAGCATGCAATTTGTGAGCGTACCTGTTTTGTTCATGGCATTGGCGATAGCTGGTTGCACAACGTCGAGCGCCATCATGACCGGCCAAGCCAGAACAGCAACCCCGGCATCGGAAGTAAAAGTCTATCTGCGCTCTCCGGCACAGTTCGAGTCCATCGCCTTGGTTACGGCCATGTCGAATGCGGCGGTGTCACGTGACGGCAGTCGTGAAAATGCCGTTGCCGAATTGAAGAAGAAAGCTGGCGAGCTTGGAGCCAATGGAATTCTGTTGAATACCAACGAAACGAACCCAGGCCTACAGACCGGTGTTTTCGTTCCGGGCGCAACACGTGGCGCACCGGGCGTCTTTGTCGGCGGTGGCGCAGGGCTTACGGTCGAAATGCAGGCAGAGGCAATCTTTGTGACTGGGCAGTAGCATGGGCTGTACCTGACAAACCCTCCTTACTGCAAATCAGCCGACGCCATGCGGGGCACGCTGATTGCGCATTGGCGTTCCTCTGCCATCCGCTTGAGTGCGCGGATAGAGAACATCATCAATCGACCCTCCCTGTCCGTTACCGGGTCGCCGTCTTCGCCCAGAACAACAATCAGCCGGTCGGTGTTATCGGCCAGATTCGGTATCGTTCCCACCTCTGCCGCGAGAGCGCTCATGGATTTGTCGGGCGATGAAGATTCGGCCATCGCATTGATGAACGCCACCAGCCCCCTGCCATCCTGTCTTTCGATAAACCACACCATGCCGTGAATTGCCGCGTGCGTAACCTCGGCATTGTCAAAACCACCAGCTCGTCGTCTCAGCATGACGGCAAGCGGCAACTCTGCCGCAGGCAATTGCGCCAGCGGGGAATGGATCAAGGCGTTGTCGACAATCGCGCTCATTTCTCCCCCTGTGCCGCCTTCGATTCCTGCACTACGGATTTCAGCAGAGCATTCCTGACCATGGTCAGTGAATCCAGCTTCTCGCGCTTACCGTCCGGTGTCAGTTTGGCATCTCGTCGAACCTCGCGCATCTCGGCATTGATGTCACGCAGCCGGTCGTTGGCCCGTGTCAGCGCTCGGTACTCGCCGGCCAGTGGCTTGTCCTGCAACTCGTCGGCAATCTCCGGGCTGCCCATCTTGTCGAGTGCCCGCAAGGTGCCGTGCAGCCGTTTCGCCTCGCCCAGCATGTCGTAAAACATCGACTCGTACTTGGTATGCTGCGCCGGCTCTTGCGCATAGAAGCGGCGAACCACGGGCATTTGATCGGCTCGCATGGTCGGCAGATTCTTGCCGAAAAAAGCTTGATCGGAAAGCATGAGTCCATACATGGCATAGGTGTTGAAGTAGCCGCGTAGCAATGCTTCGGTGCGTACCGGATTGACCTGTAGCGACTCCGGCAGGTTGCGCGTGGCCATTCCTGCCGCCTTCAATGTCTCGCTGGTGCTCGGCTTCGCCCGCAAAAATGCCTGCTCGTTCTCCATGCCCGGCGTCTCGATGGCGGCCTTGGTGAAGCTGTTCTTGTTGGTCGCCTGCTCGTAGATCGGTGCCAGAATCTGCGGCATCAGGTTGAGGTTGAAGGTCTGGCCGACGATACGAATCATGTCGCCACCAAGCCCTGCCGGGTCGCTTTTGATGGTTTTCTCAACGGCCCGTTCTGCTGTCGAAGCCATGGCGCCGACTTCCCAGATCTTCGGATACCGGAAGTGCTTATCTCCAACGAAGAAATGCCAGTTGGCGTCACGATCCCAATCCGGCAAGTCTTGATAGCGCACATCGTCTCGGTTGAGCATGTACAGCCCGATGGAAAACAGTGCCAGCATGCCCGACTTGGCGGCAATGGCGCCTTTGTTCGGATCGTGCGCCACGCCACGATAAAGGCGATCCCAAGACAGCACGGCAGGCTTGAGGAACATTACCGTGTCGTACATGAAGTTCAGTGCTTGGCTGTCACCGCGCATGGCAAAATCGGTCGAGACTTCACGCGCCAGATAGGCGGCATGCCTCGGGTTCTGCCCAGACTGCACGGCCCGCTTGTACTCGCCCAAGCGGGTACTCGTCTCGAAGGCATCAGCCAGCGTCTCGATGAAGCCCAGTAACTTGTCCGGGGTATCGAGTACGGCGCGGTAATCGACGCCCTGGCTGCGGTAAAACTTTTCCAGCTTGGCTCGCAGCTTCCCCTCGTCCAGATAGATCGAGGACAGCCCGCCGCCGTTGGCGATGTACTCCTGATACAGCCGGTCGTTGGTGATGCGCAGCCGCATGCCTTCCAGGCTGTCAATGACTGGCCGGAATCCCGTCCGACTCATGACGCTGCCCATGATCGTGTCGCGCGCAATGTTGGCAATCATGAAATCAGGCGTCAGCGTAATCGTCGCCTGGCCGATGCGCTTGGGCATACCCAGCCATTTCACCAGCCAGCTTTGGTGGGGGCGGTCGATAGCAGCCAGCGCCCGATACAACACCGGATCGGCCACTTCGTAATAGGTTGGCTTGCCGTGGTGCATCACCGATACCACATTGCCGCCAGCGGGCGTCTGGTTGCCCATGAAGAACTCGAACATACCCGGCCCGCTCTCGATCTGTGCCCGAACGTCGGCAATCACATCAAAAGCCACCGGGTCGCTCTTGTCGATGCCCAGCGCCTTGAGGATGCCGTTCAGCACTTCCTCGCGCTGAATCTTCACCGGGCGGCTTTCTGACGGAATGCGGGTCATGAACTTGCCGGCGCCGCGCTCGCTCTCGGCCAGCGATGCAATTTGCTGCCGCGCTTCGTTCTTCACGGCCTTGTCGATCAACATGGCCGCGTTGCCGGTCATGTTGCCCAGGATGTCACGGATATTCTCGGTGCCACCGGTCAGCGCTTTTATTCCTGACCACTCGCCGGGCTTGGCGGCATACCCGCCCGACTGGCCGACACGATGGAAGGGCATGTACGCCTGCCGCTGCCACATGGCACGAGACGCCGGATTGATGATGCCGGCGTTTTCGGCGAAGTCGACAACTTTCCGGTTCCACTGCTGGTATTCCTGAAACGCTTTTCGCGCCTCCGGCGTGGCCAGGTCGAGCATGGCTTTGATTTCGGCATCCGTGAACAGATGCTCGCGGCCCTGCACCTTCAATTCATGCGCCGACCGGCCAACGAAGTAAAGCAATGCATCGTCCAGGTTGCGGCTCACGGGTTCGAGGATCTGACGCAGCCCCTTGCCGTCGAACGTAATGGAGCCATCCACCTTGCGCACCGGGTGGCCGAAGTTGATAGCCCCCTCTGAAATCGACTGGCTGGCGCGCGCCAAGCGGGCTGTCTCATACGCCCCCGCTGGTTTGATCTCGCCTTTCAGGTCGCGCTCCATGCGATAGATGCCGTGTAGGTCATCCACCGTCGATTGCCGGAAGCGATCCCACATACCATCGAACGCTTCGTTGAAATTATTGCGGTCGCCAATTTTGGAGCGCGCACGATCAATGGCATCCTGCCCGAACCATGCGGTCATATCGGCCTGCGCCTTCTTGATGGCTGGGCCGTAGGGGTGGCGTTCGGTGAAACCGTCGAACCACTTGGAGAACTCCGGGGCCTTGGCTCTGGCCTGCTCGGGCTGGGTTGTGTACAGGCGGACGAACTCGGCGAATCCCTCCTTGACGTTCTTCTTGTCGTAGCTGACGCCGCGTAACTCTTGCGAGTAGGTTTTTTTCAGCGGGTCAGTTGTCCAGGTGGCGCGAATCTCCGGGATGCGGTCATCCAGCAGATGCGCAATTTCATGGGCGGCCACTTCGATGTCGGCAGCACGCTTGATGCGCACGGTTTCCTTGCCGCGCGTGTAGAGGCCAAGAACGCCCTTCTGTTTGATGCGCCCCTCGTAGATCGTCGCCCCCAGCGCCTTGACCAACGGAATCAGCACATCTTCACGGCGGATCGGCTTTGCTCGGCGTTCTGCCGGCGCTGTCAGGACGGCATCGTCGATCAACGGTACATAGTTCGCGCCGGGCGCCATGGCCTGATTCTGCGATGCCTGTGTGTGGCTGGCGGACGCTTCATGTGCTGCGCTGTCGGGTGCCGCCTCCGATGCCAGCACCTCACGACGGCGCTGCTCTCGCTTGATCTCGGACAGCACGCCCGGCGAAGCATCATCGGCCAACACGGCCAGTACATCATCGGCGAAAACCTTACCGCTGAATCGGCCCGGATGCAGGCCAACCGTCGCGGCATCGGGCATGGGTGCGTTTTTTCCCTCCAATGCTGCGGGGCGCGGCTCGGGCATGGCTGCCTCTGCGGCGCGCTCATGGGGCAAGGGCAACACTTCGCCAGCGCTCGCCTCGTTTGGCCGCACTACTACGTCATGCGGGGCATTCCGCGTAATCTGTTCGTCAATAATCGGCGTAAATCCTCGCCCCTGACCGTCTCCGGTCACCATGCGTGCATTAGGGGCCATGGCTTCAATGGCCGAAGCTTTCGCCGGTGCTGGCAATACCGTCTCATGCGGGATGCCATGCTGAGTGGCCAGGTCACGCACGATGGCGTCAGCGGTCTGCACGGTCGGATGAACATCGACGGTCGGGCTGCTGGCGGCAAAAGCCGATTCAATGCGTGCATCTGGCGTAACGGGAGCCATACTGGCGGGGATTGCCGGTGCGGCATCGGGTTGTGCCATCGGCTCATCGCGCAACGGCTCTACACGTTGGGCTTGGTGCGACATTGTCTGCTCTGGCGCGGCATGCACAGGTGGAGCCGCCGACGTGTCAATGGCTGGCGCGGGTTCAAGTCGCCCGTCAGTCGTCAGGGTCATCGCTGGTGGCGAATCTGCGGCATGCACACGATTGGCCTGCGGCTCATACACCGGCTGCACGCGGGCAGGATCGGCCTTGGCAAGCTCACTCACTGATCGGGGCATCACCCCCTTCGCCGCCTTCATGCCGGGTGCTACGGCCATCGGCAAGGCATTAACCGCCGTATCGACCACCGTTGCCAGTGCCGGGCTACCTGTCGCATCCAGCACCTTGCCACCGGCTGCTTGCCCAAGCTCCGCCAGTTTCTCAAACGGCGTCATGACTAGTGCGGTTGCCGCCTGGCCCATTTCGCCGCGCGGCTGGTAGGTCATTGCATTGCCTACCGAATGCACAACGTCAGCACCAGTTTTGTCTGTCATGCCCATGGCCCGCCCCGCCTCGGTCGCCAGTCCAGCCAATCCAGCCAGCGGCATAGCCACGGATTGCGAGGCCAGATTCAGCGCCGTTTCGCCAATCGCTGTCAGCGGGTTGTTGAGGGCCACATTGCGCAGTACGGAAGGCTTGTCATCCTCGATGGGAATGAAACCCCTTTTCGGCTTTCCGGTGCCTAGTTCACCGGCTTCTACCAACGGAATGAAGCCGCGTCGGGCTGACGTGCGCACCTGTTCGCCAGCATTGGCCGAACCACGTTGCGCAGACATTGGCGGATGACCACCGAAGCGCAATTCATACTCTCGACGCAATACCTGCTGCACCTCGGGCGGATCGTCGGAAGAGTCCTCGATTTCGGTAGCAACCAATTGGCGGGCAGACTCGTCACGCTCGGCTTGCTCGTCGGGTCTTACTCTTGGAAAGCTGGCCGGTGACCCGGATTGCAGTGGGATGAATGGCATATCTGTCGCCTACTCGTATTGGCCAACCCGCTTGCCGGCGCTGTTGAAAACCTCAAACAAGTCGCCGGTCTGCTTGCCGAGTTTGAATCCCTTCATAGCCGGATCAGCGGCAAAGCGGTCGGCTGCACTCTGAGGCTTCTTGTCATCGGCTTGGGTGCCTTCGCCCTGCTGGTCATACCATGAGTCATCGCCGTACTTTCGCTTGCTGGCCAGCCTCGCATGGTTTGACAGGGCCGGATCGAAGTCAGGATTGTCACGCCCGGTGTTGGTGAACTTCTGCGTTTTGCGCCGAATTTCAGCAGGATCAATTCCTGCCAGCTTGCGACGGCTGATTTCGATCTGCTGATTCATGGTCTGCTGGGCAAGGGATGGCCCCTTGTCTCCGTGCAGAGGATATTGACGCTCAGGGGCTGTGTAGGATGGCGAAAACTGGCCGTTTCTGCCCATTGTTCCGATAGTCTCACCCGGCTTGAGTGACTTTGTTTCCGGCTTAGGAATGAACTGATTGAGCGCCTTTGTCGAGTAGCTCATGGCATTTCCGCGTCCGTCGAGCACCGGCTTGCCATCTTCGCCAATAGCCACCATAAGGTTGTCGTTCGGATCGTCCGGGTTTGGAATCGTATCGACCCTGGTGACAGGTGTGCTCAGGCTCTTTCCATCGGGTGACGTGGACGCCATATCGTTGATGAATTTCACCAGCCCTTGGTGGTCGCCAATATGACTGAGCTTGGCAATTCCGGCAAAAGCCGCCTGCCCTGCCTCGGCCTCTTTGAGTACGCCTGCCTGTTTTTTGAGCATAACGGCACGCGGTAAGTCTTGCACATCAACCTTCACCAACTCAGAAGCCAGCAATGCTTTGTCGTTTCCGATCTGCACTTCCAAGTCCTTCGTCTCGTTTTCGGCGTCGATGCGACCAAGGGCGCCTTGCATCTGCTTGCCTTTCAATTCAAACTCTTTGGCTTTCTGCCCCGTCTCAATATCGACCAGACCAAGGTTTGCATCGTTCTGCTTGCTGCGCAGTTGGTAGCCGCTGCGCTCCGCTGCCGTTTTTTCCGGCAGGTTCGACAGTTCTGAATCACGCTTTGTCTGTTCGTAGTCGCGTGTTTTAATCGCATCGGCCTCTTTGAAATAGGCGTTTGCGGCAATCATTCCGAGTCCGAGTTTGCTCATGGTGCCTCCTTATGCAATACCGTTGCCAAGATCGGACAGGCCAAATCCAGGCGTGTTATTAGGGTAGGTCACTGGCGCGGTGACGGGCGTCGTGGTGCTCATGCCATTCAGCCACTTGCTGCCAGCCGAAACGATATTGCTGATAGCTGAACCAGTGTCAGCAGCCTGTCTGTTGGCTTGCTGATTGCCCATGTACGCTAGCGATAGATTGTTATTTGCGGACGTGGCCAGAGCACTCGAAGCATTGGCCGGCAATCCCTTGCCCAGACTGAGCGCGTCGGTCTGGCGCGCATAGGCCGTGTCTGTGACTTTCTGGCGGGCGGCATTCTGCTGGGTAGCATCGGTGGCTGCCTGCGCCATATCCAGCCCAACAAGACTTGAGGTGTAGGCGGGTGATGATGTGTCGAGGCCGGGGGTTCGCGTGAGTCGATCACGCGCCTTGCCGAATTGACCGCTGACGGTGGCCGAAGCATCACCGGCAGCCTTGGCATAGTTCTCAGGGCTGGCGTAGTCCTGCGCTTCATCGGCTATCTTCCGCTCAATCGGCTCGTAGATTTCCTTGTAGCGGTTCCACTGGTCGCGGGCGATCTGGGCTTGCAAGGCGTTGGCGTCTGCCGCTGCGCCGTTTGCCGCCTCTGCCCCGTTATCGTCGGCGAGCAGCGACCCTCCAATCAGGGAGGCGCCCGCACCAACAAGCGCTGCTGTACCGGCAGAGGCTCCCGCAGCAGTCGCTATTGCTGTTCCGGCAAAAGCAAATGACATTTCTTTTCTCCTTGCTCAAGTAGTGATGCGCAAAATGCCGAGTAATCGGAATAACTGCGGCTGGTCAATTCATCTTCCAGAACGTCCGTGTCCGTGGTTTGCGTGCCACAGATCGTCATCCAAACCGTGTCCTCGTGAGCGAACGCTGCACGCTTGGCGCCAGGCGGTGATTCGATGACGAACGGCGCCTGAATACGCTTGATGCCGTCCTCGGTCAGCACCGAGATGTCGCCGCGCAGCAGGATGTTGATCTGGCTGTATTTGTGAATCCGACCGGTCAGCACCGTGCCCTTGGGGATGAACAACTCGCGGGCATAGACGCCACGACTAAAACGGTGAGTTACCGGCATGTGCGTCTGCGGCAGTCTGGCCAGCAATGCATCCAGCCGTTCCAGTTTGCCGCGCCAGTCGTCGCCCTGCGCCAGTGCAGCAAACGGGCCGTGACCTTGGATGTCCGTCAACAGGCTGGCTGTCTGACCGGCGAGCGGGGCAATCAGCAGGGATTCGACAGGTGGTTGAACATGGATTTGCATGATGAGGATGCTATGAGGCTCACGCGACAGAAGCCGGCTGCTGTCGTTGGATTGCTCGCTGAATGCGCTTGATGATGGCCGGCATGGCGATGTCGTGCAGTTTTTCGGAATCCTGGCGCGGCTGATACGTAAGCACGCCATCTGCTGAATCGAAGTCATCGAACGCAGAATAGATGCCCACCTGTCCGATTATTTCACCCACCACCTGCACGGTTCCGGCGCCGGGATACTCAGTCAGATAGGCATCTATCCAGGCGTTCAGTGCATCGCCGCCGTGTCGCTTCTTTTTGCCGCGCGCGGTCTGCGCGTGCAGCGCCAGCACCTCATGTCCGGCCCGCCAGAATCCGGCCATGTCGCCGCGCCGGTAGGAGAGCACAGCCACCAGAGCCATGAGTTGCCCCCAGCCGCTGCGCCTATCCTCAGGCCGCCTGATGGCATTCATCATCTCAACAGTCACCGGGTCGCCCTCGGCCAGTTCCGGCAAACCCACCGCATCGAGCAATCCAGCCACCGCTTTTAGTTCGCCGGTCAGTCGATCAATGGCCGCGCCCGAGAGCCGCTGGATGCATGCCTGCATCACATTGTTGTCAGTGGGCAGACGACGTGCCATGCCAATCACAACATCCTTGCCTGCCACGCTTTGCGCACGGTCAGACGGAGTTTTCTAGAAGCGCAACTCTCGAACTGCGTGGCATAGGCCAGATTATGGCAGTGCCGACAGCCCAGCATGCCGCGCACGATATGCAGGACTGCGCATCGGCGCTCACAAGATGGGCACAGGAACCAGCGCCGGTAGCCACCGCACCGATGGGGGGTGCGTTCGATGTCAACATGGTGCCGGTAGCCGCCGTGCAGGACGGTGAATGCGCCGTCAGCCTCGATATGAAGGCCAAGCCCACGCCGCCACAACCCGCCGAAGCACAGGCCGCTGATAGTCAGCCGGGGGAATTGGTCAGTTGTGGCCTTGCCGCCACGCCAACTATGGTATCCGCTACCAGCACCGCCCATTTTTCGCGCTCCGATTCTATCGAAATGATTAGTGTGATTGACTAATCGCCAGGCCTTACCCCGTTCACCATCCACGCATAGAAAGCGGAATGCTCACCGCAAAAATCATTACCTTGCACGCTTGGCCAGTGGCCATAGGCAGGATGTGATTTGTGGCATCTTCCGATGCCGTGAAACACGATCCCGGTTCCTTCCTGGATAGCTTTTGGAGTGTGCTGTCTGAAGAACAAACACGTTTCACAGTTTGGGAATTTGGTGGTCATAATTTGCCTTTTTCGATTGTCGATAATTTCCTTCTCCGTCGCCCGAACCCACCCCGCCCTCGATCAATCCGGCCAAGATCGGCCGTCTGTCCAAAGGTGACAGTGAAACGGACTGCATTTAGCAGCGCGTCTATCTCGGCAGCTCTGACAGCCTCCGTCGCCAGAACCCGCAACACAGGGGCCGGAACTTGCAGCGAGAGGGGTTGAATCGCGAATTCGCCCGCATCGGTGCGCCACACGAGAACGTGACCGCCATCGCCAAAGCGCTCGATCTCTTCGGGCAACACGGGACGAATCCGGTGATTCCGCATTGGTCGCTCTTGGAACCAGAGCAAATCGTCGGCGCTGGCTGGTGCTTGCGTCACGGCGTTCATTTTCGATTCCTTTCAAAATTGTTTATCAGCATGCTCAGGTGGCTGACCGACGGCGTGGCCTGTACTCGGCTCCAGCGCGCCGTGAACTTGTGACCGGTGCGGCTGACCCGCCCGTAGTTGAGCAGTCCGTTCAGCGCGTCAATGGTCTGCTTGTAGGGCACACCGGTTGCCTGCGATATTTCCCGCCCCGTCAGCGTGACCGGCGAAGACTCCACCACGGCCAGCACGCGAATTCGGAAGGTCTGAACCTGTTTTTGCCTGTCCATTCCGTACCCGCCCAGGCTCAAGCCAGTTCAGCGTACCGCGCCTGGCCCCGCTTGATCGCTGCGCCGATCTCGAACGGTTCGCAAGCGCTGGCGGATGAGAAAAGCACGTCGAGTACGCATTCAAGCTCAGGATCGTGCTGCCGGTCGTTTTGCAGCCAGTTCTTAAGGGCAGCAGGTAGCCCCAGCATCAGCACAGGAATTCGCACATAGCCGCCCATCAATCGCAGGACGATCATGTGAGTGGCGCCTTGTCTCAGGCTGTCGATTTCTTCGGGCTGCGCTTCCCGTAACCTGAGCGAGCGACTCGCCCGCTCGTTGAACCAGGCGCTGTCCGCCCACGGCACGTCGGTAACTGAAAAACGTTCTGTCATGGCTATTGGTTCCATTTCTGCGGTGGTCATGGCTTTTCTTCCTTCAATCAAATGCGCCAATGCGCGCGGTTGTGCGCGAATGTGCGCCTTTTCAGTATTGGAGCGGAATGGAGCAGGGGCGCTCCAATGTAGCGCTCCAATGCTCTAGGGGTGTGGGGGGAGAGCGCGCGCGCAGGAGGCAGAAGATTGGCGCAGGTCATGACACGCATCCCGATACTCGGCCAGCAGATACAGGCTTGTCGGTGGTCGGCATTGGCGCACTTTCGACAATGACCGGCGAGCAGGTAAAGCAATCCACATGCTTGCGACGTGCCGTGCATCGCGTGACTCGGAAGATGCGCCCATCGCGCTCCAAGTCACGCAGTAACCTAACCGTGCGTTCTGATGTAAGCCCATGCGGAAACTCAGAAACCGTCTTGAGCGTTCGATAGGCTGAATATGGGCCTGTTGTCGCTACTGGCACTCGCTCACTACGCCGGTCGAAATCCCAAATGATCGCTACCAGGACATCTTTATCGGCTTTGTCCTTCTCCTTTTCCGCAGTCTTCACAAAGGCAGCGGCAATATCGGCACCGGGATTGTGGTACGTCCCAGCGAGCATCGGCGTGCCTTCATGCCATTCCAGGCTGATCGGGTCGGCCTTCGGCCCCTTGTTGGCCTTCAAGTGCTTGAGCGTGCTGATACCGTTGTCGTCGGTGTCGAGACTCAAGCGCGAGCGCACCGAGTTGTGCCAAGCGGTTGATCCACTGTAATCCTCGTCGGTGGCCAGCGCCGTTTTCTTGTTGTGAGCTGCCGCCTTGCTGACGTGCGCCAGCAGTATCACCGCCCGGTCAGGGCGTGCGAGCCGAACGCGCAATGACCGGATGAATGCGCGAACCTGTGATCGTGCGATTTCGTTGCCATCGAATGTGTCAGACGCGTTGTCGATCACCGTCAGACCGATGTCGTGCTCCTGGACAAACGTGGTCAAGCTGTCGAGCATCGGCATAAACGTGGTATCGCCGCGCGCACTGACGCGGTACAGGGTAGGATCAAGCTCGCTCACGTCCATCAGGAACAGCCAGCCATTGAGCGCGGACTGATTGATACTAAGCGCGCGGCAGATCTTCGCAACACGCCTCAACATCTCGTGCTTATCGTCCTCGGCAGAATAGAAGAGCACTTTTGTGCGCGTAGTGGCCAGCGCCCCGAACGGCATACCGAGTGCGACGTGAATGAGGATCAGCAGCACGATGTACGACTTCCCCGCCGACCCGTGCCCGGCAAAGAGCGTTCCCTCCCCCTTCGGTACGTGCTTTGCCACAACATGCGGGTGCTCGGACTCCGGGCTGACCGTTTCACCAAGATCGACAAGGTAATCATCAAGGCTCGCAACTGGGGCAGCAGCGCAGACAGACTTGTTTTCTGAACTGGCGCATGCGGCGACGGCATTTACGCCGACACCTTTCAGAATTCCCGACAGATCCACTTGCGTCGGCTGCTGCCGATCCATGCCCAACAACCGCGCAGCTTCGCGCACGGCAGTAATCATGTCGCCGCCGTGGTTCAGGATGCGCCAGCAGTCGAATGCATCATGGGCGCGGCCATCGTTCAATGGGTCGCCCCCATGACTTGAGTAAATTACTTCCTTGCCGCTTCTGTCGGGTAGCAGGCGCACGCCTGCCAGCCCGGTGGTGCTATCCGGCCATAACCAGCGGTTACGATCTTTCTGGATGTAGCCGTGCTGCTCAAGAATTGCTCCAACATCGTGGCCATCATTGAATGCCTGTATGACGCTGACGCTCTGTCCGGTGCGTCGTGTCGCCGTCGCCGATTTTCTGGCTTCCTCGATCATGGCTGCATCGGAAAGCAACGTATCCACGGGCAGTGGCAGACCTTCAATGACCGCGTGCCGGAACAGCTTGATGCGCTCTGCGGGGCTTCGCGGCAGGTAGAACAACCTCGCTGGCTCAAGGCAAGCCGCGTCGATGCAATCCGACAAACCCAGCAGCCCGGCAACATGTAGCCCAAGCGGTTTGACCTCGGCAGCCGCCAACGGGCGGGATATGGCGAATACAAGCCGATAGCGGGGATGCTCTCCGGTGTGCGAGTAGCTGGTGTGTATCACGCCACGCCAGCCCCAAAGCCCAAGTTCTGCCAGCATGTTGCCAACGTCAGGCGGCTCCCGGCCAATGACACGTTTCACGATGTCACCATGCTCGTCACGTACAGGCTGCCCGTTGTCACCCTTGATCGACTCGGCATCCGCCTCTATGTCGAGGACGAGAGCAGATATTGACCTGACACGCTCGCCAGTACGGGGGCCGGGTTCGGTATCGACAGGCATCCATGCCTGGCCGTCTTTGGTTCCAGTATTTGCCGTACCAAGCATGGCACCCAGCGCCTCCCAACCAATGCGCCGGACTTCGCCAATAGGTGCCTTCGTGTTGGCGATAAGTGCTATTGGTAACATATCGCCGCGCGGTGGGTCTGCCTCGTCCAGATCGTCAATCATCCCGCTCAAAAATGGCCGCAGATCAACGCCGGAGAATTTCTCAATCGTGCTTGTATTCATCATGTTGCCCTCAGTACCGTAGCTCACAGCCGTCAGGCAGTAGCGGGGTCGGCTCATCATTGCCGGTGGATTGCTTGAGCGCATTGGTTGCCTTGCGCTGCAATAGCTGCGCCACTTCAGGCGATTTCAGAGACTCGAAGCAATCGCTACACAGCATGATGTCAAGCGATGGAAACGCGGGCACCCCCCGGTAATTCAGGCATTTCATTTCTGCCAACGGCACGTGGGCAGAACAGACGAAACATAGTTCGTGCCTCGGTAAGATTTTTCGCCGTGGCATCATGCCCCCCGCAGTTTCGATTCAATGACGGCGGCGAGCGTAGCGATTTCATCGAACGAGTCATAGAGTTGGCACATGCCTATGCGCTCGGCCATGAACATCACGCAGCCATCGCGCGGATCGGTTCGATAAAGCCGATAGCCGCCCATGGCAAGCTGATCTTTGAGTTGTTCAAACAGATCAGCGATAATTTCGCCGTTCGTGTTGCCTGCCAGATGGTTGCCGCCTCTGGTGGGCATTTTTTTGTTCGTGGTCATTTTGGCCTCCGGTTATGCGGCATCGCTGGTTACAGGATGACTCGCGCCGGATAGCAGTGCATTTACAGATGCCACAGGCCACAGTAGAAGGCGCCCTACCTTGCTCGGTTTGATGCCGAATGCCTCGCCGGTCTGGCAGTGCAGTTTTCTGATTGTTTGATCCGATCGACGAATCGCGGCGGCAAATTCAATCGTTGTGAGAAAACCGCTCGTGGCGGTTGCTTTTTTGGTGCCCATCGTTTCACCCCCTGCAAATATGTTGCGTGGAATGGTGGGGTATGCCGAGCAATTCGACGCCTCCTGCTTGCTCATGGCGCGGCCTACGCCTTGGCAATCAAGGCACGGATGTCGTCGACATGCCATACGGTCGTGCGCGGGGAGAGTTTCACGGGTTTTGGAAAACGCCCGTGCTTGACACCATTCCACCAGGTCGATTTGCTTACCGGGATAATGCCGACAACCGCCTGACGTGGCTTGACGGGGCGATTGAAGAAGACGGGATTGCCTTTGGCATCGAGGCGCTTGTCGGCAATTGCCTGCTCCCTGGCCTGCTTGTTGTGCTCTCGGTTATCACGGGCTTGTTTTTCCGTGATGGCAACCTGACCGATGATCTGATCGAGGCGAAGAAAACCGACCTCAGGTAATTGGGTTGCAACGATGTGCTCGTTGCCAGCAGTGTGGGTATGGGTCATCTGAGCATTCCGAAAACGACAGAGAAAGCTGCGTGAGCACGGCCACGCAGGGCGGCGCGGTCAGTCGTTCAGTCAGTCGGTCGTTTTCGGTTGTCGAGCGGGCATTGCGCCTTTTGCCTGCCTGGGGCATCAAACGGGGCCAGTAGTTTTCTGGCAGTTGCCAGCTTGTAGCCAGCGAGTAACTAACCTACATGCTACCTTGTTGCACAAACACGGACAACCTATTTTTAAAATCGCATCACGTGAGTCGCGTTGACCATCGCCTATGCCACCGCGTGAATCGGGATCACTTCGGCGCCCTTCTTCCACGAATCCAGCATATCGGCCCACTGCTGCATCATCTTTGCCCGGTCTGCCAAATAGTCGGCATGGTTGTAGGTACGGCGCACAGCATTGGGTTCCGCGTGGGCAAGTTGGCGCTCGATCCAGTCTGACGGGAATCCCATTTCATTTAAGCGCGTGCTGCCCGTCGTTCGCGTGGCGTGCGGGCTGTATTTCCCTCCCCAGCCCAGCACGTTCAGCGCCTGGCGAAATGAGGCCGTGGCCATCGGCTTGGTTTTGTCGTCACGGTTGGGAAAAACGAGTGTGTGACGACCAGTAACACCGTGCATTGCCCGCAGAATTTCGACGGCCTGCTTGGGTAGTGGAATTACATGCTCCTTCCGCTTCTTCATGCGCTCGGCGGGAATACGCCATATTGCAGCGTCAAGGTCAAACTCTGCCCATGCCGTCTCGGCGGCCTCGCTGGGACGGCACAGGGTCAGCCACATAAGACGGAATGCAGAAATGGTCTCGAACTTGCCGCCGTGCCCGTCAAAGTCTCGCAGCAGCTTGCCGATTTCATCGGTTCCAAGGGGTCGCTTGTGCTGGGTTTTGTTGGGCGGCAACGCCTTGCGCACCGGATAGACCGGATCGACATCCGCCCGCAAGGTGGAAACGGCAAGCTCGAACACGCCGGACATGGTGCGTTTCGCTTCGGCGGCCACGCTGGGGCCGTTCTTCTTCGCTGCCGTAGTCAGCACATCGAGAATGTGCGCCGGGATTACTTGCTTGACTGGCAGCGCTCCGATTTTCGGGAACACTACGCGGGTCAGCATATCCAGGCGCCGCTTCTTGGTGACTTCCTCCCAGTCCTTCAGGGCCACCCATTCACGGGCCACGGCCTCAAAGGTGGTTGCGCTGTCCTGTCCTCGCTTGATTCGATCAAGCTGCCTGCTGTGCGCAGGGTTGATGCCCTGCTTCACCAGTGCCCGCGCCCTAGCCCGCTCTTCTCGTGCTTCGGACAGCGTAAATCGCCCACCCGCACGCCGGGCCTTGGCTTCATCTGTCGTCTCGCCGGCTGGAGCGGCAGCGTAGTCGCCAATAGCGAACACGCTTTCCTTGATTTCACCCTCTCTGGCTAGCTTGAAACGGTAGCGCCATGCCTTCACGCCGTTGGGCTTCACTTCAAGATAAAGCCCATTACCGACTTTCATCTTGTAAGGCTTGTCCTTGTCCGTATTTTTTTTGGTCTCTGGATTGAATCCGGGCTTGGCAGAGCGGCATTGGGCATCAGTCAGCATGGTGTTTTCTCCTTGCGGTACTCGTACCCGCTTTTTTAAGTGGGTACAAAATGGTCATACCCGAAACCATACCCACTTTCCGCCCGGATAACAATGGACAAAACTGGATTCACAAAAACAAAAAACCCAGCATTTACGCTGGGTTCTCTGGGATTTTCGTACTACATCGGACTTAGAAAGATACCAAGCCTCGCTTAGACGTTAAACAGGAAATTTAGTACATCGCCATCTTTTACGATGTATTCCTTGCCTTCGGCGCGCATCTTGCCGGCCTCTTTGGCGCCCGACTCGCCCTTGTAGGTAATGAAGTCGTCGAAGGCAATGGTCTGGGCGCGGATGAAGCCGCGTTCAAAATCAGTGTGAATAACGCCGGCTGCCTGCGGTGCGGTGTCGCCGACGTGGATGGTCCAGGCGCGCACTTCCTTGACGCCGGCGGTGAAGTAGGTGGCCAGGCCGAGCAGCTTGTAGCCGGTGCGTATCAGGCGATTCAGGCCGGGTTCGTCGAGGCCGAGGTCGGCCAGGAACATCTGTTTTTCATCATCGTCAAGGTCGGCGATCTCCGACTCAATCGAGGCGCAAACGGCGACGACTTCTGCTTTTTCAGCGGCTGCGTGGGCGCGGACGCTATCCAGTAGCGGATTGTTTGCAAAACCGTTTTCGGCGACGTTAGCAACATAAAGCACCGGTTTGGCGGTAATCAGGCAAAGAGGCTTCAGGCTGAGCCACTCTTCTTTGGAAAGGTCGAGGGCGCGTACGGCCTTGGCCTGGTCGAGCTGGGCGAAACACTTGTCGAGCACGGCCACCAGCGCCTTGGCATCCTTGTCGCCGGCAGTAGCCGGCTTGCGATAGCGGGCGAGGGCTTTTTCCACGGTCGACATGTCAGCGAGGGCTAATTCCGTGTCGATCACTTCAATGTCGCGCAAAGGATCGACGTCGCCGGAAACGTGGATCACATTGTCGTCGGCAAAGCAGCGCACGACGTGCACCACGGCATCGGTTTCGCGGATGTTGGCGAGAAATTTGTTACCCAGGCCTTCACCCTTCGAGGCGCCTGCAACGAGTCCGGCGATATCGACGAATTCGACAATGGCCGGTTGCATACGCTGTGGTTTGACGATGGCGGCCAGTTGATCCATGCGCGGGTCGGGCACTTCAACGATGCCGACATTCGGCTCGATGGTGCAAAACGGGTAGTTCTCCGCGGCAATGCCGGACTTGGTCAGGGCGTTGAAGAGGGTGGATTTGCCGACGTTGGGCAGGCCGACGATGCCGCATTTCAAAGACATGGATTTTCCTAAGGTTTTGCCAACTAAACGGCTTTGCCGTGCAACTGTTGTTGAGCGCCGGCAAAGTCGCCGACTGCGAGTTTCGGCCAAGCCAGCAGGCTGCGGGCGAGGGCGTGTTCAATATCCGGCATTTCTTCCTTGCGCGGCGGGTGCAATACAAAATCGACGACCGGCTGTGCCAGATTCAAGGTGCGCGGGTGGCCAATGCCCAGACGCAGGCGCCAGAAATCGGGGCTGCCGAGCTTGGCCTGAATATCCTTCAAACCATTGTGACCACCGTTGCCGCCGCCTTGCTTGAGGCGAATGCCACCCGGCGGCAGGTCGAGCTCGTCGTGAATGACGAGAATTTCGGCCGGCGGGATTTTGTAAAAATTAGCCAGTGCGGCGACCGATTGGCCGGAGCGGTTCATGAAGGTGGTCGGCTGCAGCAGCCAGAGTTCGTCGCTGCGGGCTGCCCGGCCGAAAAATTTGCCTTGCAGCGCGAGCGCCACCTTGAGTTTGTCCGCTAACTGGTCGACAAACCAGAAGCCGACATTGTGCCGGGTGGTTGCGTATTCCAGGCCCGGGTTACCGAGGCCGACGATCAGGCGAGGTGGATTCATGGCGGG
>CAZLPR010000003.1:24349-26850 GCA_964561415.1 uncultured Dechloromonas sp.
AATGCAGCAAAGGGCCGAAGATTACCCGGCGGCAGCTTCGCCTTCAGCGGCAGCAGCGCCGCCCTTGCCAGCAACGATGCTGACCAGGATCGGGTCGTCAGAGCCGTGCTGAACCAGTTTGACGCCAGCCGGCAGGGCGAGCTGCGAGGCGTGGATGTTGTCACCGATGTTCATCGCGCCGAGGTTGACGGTAATGAACTCAGGCAGATCCTTGGCCAGGCAGTGCACTTCAACTTCGGTCTGGATGTGATTGACCAAGCCATTGTTGAGCTTGACGCCAGTGCCTTCGGCTTCATTGATGTAATGCAGCGGTACCATCATGTGCAGTTCGTGGGTGGCATCAACGCGCTGGAAGTCAACGTGCAGAACGAGCGGCTTGTAGGCGTGAACTTGCGTATCGCGCAACAGAACCTGTTCTTTTTTGCCATCCAGAACCAGATTGATAATGGTTGAGTGGAAAGCTTCTTTTTTCAGCTTGAGCAGGATGTCGTTATGGGCGACTTCGATCGATTGCGGCGCGGTGCCGCCACCGTAAACGATACCGGGGACTTTTGACGCGTGGCGCAGGCGGCGGCTCGCACTCGTGCCCTGCAGCGTGCGCGTTTGCGCGACTAGTTCAAATTGCATGGTGTTACTCCAGGTTTTTCCCGCTCCGCGACCAGAGCGGGAAGTTAAAAAGCAGTGGTTGGTCGTTAGTGGCTAGCAATTAACGACTGGTGACTAATCGATAAACAGCGAAGAGACGGAGTCGTCGTTGCTGATGCGGCGAATGGTTTCGGCCATGATTTCAGCGACGGAAAGCTGACGGATGCGCGTCGAATGGGCCGCGTCATCGCGCAGCGGAATGGTGTCGGTGACGACCAGTGCATCGAGGTCGGAGTCGTTAACGCGCTCGATCGCCGGGCCGGAGAGCACCGGATGCGTGCAGTAGGCGACCACCTGTTTGGCGCCGCGCTGCTTGAGCGCCGTGGCGGCCTTGCACAGTGTGCCGGCGGTGTCGACCATGTCGTCCATGATGATGCAGGTGCGGCCATCGACTTCACCGATGATGTTCATGACTTCGGCAACATTGGCTTTCGGACGGCGCTTGTCGATGATCGCCAGGTCGCATTCGAGGCGCTTGGCCAACGAACGGGCGCGCACCACGCCGCCGTGGTCGGGCGAAACGACCATCGGGTTCTGGTAATTCTGTTTCTTGATGTCGTCGAGCAGAATGGGCAGGGCGTAGATGTTATCGACCGGAATGTCGAAGAAGCCCTGAATTTGTTCGGCGTGCAGATCCATGGTCAAAACGCGGTCGACCCCGGAAGCGACCAGCATGTTGGCGACCAGCTTGGCAGCGATGGGCACGCGCGAGGAACGCGAACGACGGTCCTGGCGGGCGTAGCCGAAATACGGGATGGCGGCGGTGATCCGGCCGGCCGAGGCGCGCTTGAGGGAGTCAACGATGACCAGCAGTTCCATCAGGTTGTCGTTGCAGGGGGCGCAGGTCGATTGCAGCACGAAGATGTCCCGGCCGCGCACGTGTTCTTGCAGTTCGACACTGACTTCACCGTCGGAGAAGCGGCCGACGTTGGCACGGCCAAGATCAACATTAAGTTGGGCTGCGACACCGGCCGCCAGTTTTGGGTTGGCGTTGCCAGTGAACACCATCAAGCTGTTATAGGCCATTCTCACATTCCTCAGGGCGTTTTGTGTTGCTTGCGCATTTGCCCGCCACAATGAAAATCGGGCTTTTGACCTGCCCGAAGGAAGCTGGCTGGGGAAGAAGGATTCGAACCTTCGAATGCCGGAATCAAAATCCGGTGCCTTGACCAACTTGGCGACTCCCCAGCGGGTCGTCAGAACAGCTTTGCGTTCAAACGAGGCGCGAATTATATAGGGGGTTTAAAGGGAAATCCAGTTTTTTTGTGACAAAAAATCGATGCAGATTGTGCTGCTTGAATTGGGAAATCTGGATAAAGCGCCAGGAGCATTGGCGCTGAGGTTTTTAGTTGAGGCTGGCCAGCGGATGTTCCGGCAGGCCGTCGGCAATCCAGCCGGTCATCTGGGCCGGGAGCTTTGCCAGCGTGCTTTCCGCCGCGCTGCGGTCGGCAAAGGCGGCAAAAACACAGGCGCCGGAACCGGTCATCATGGCTTGCGGGACGAATTGGCGGAGCCAGGCGAGGTGCTCGGCAACGGCAGAAAATTTGCCGCAGGCGACTGGCTCAAGGTCGTTATGGCCCTCGCCGTAGCGCCAGGCTGCCGGTGCGATGCTTGGCGTATTGCGTTGCAATTCAGGGGCGCCAAAAATTGCCCCGGTGGGGACGTTGACCGCAGGATGCAGGACGAGGTAACTGGCGGCGGGCAGATGAACGTCGGTGAAGGTTTCGCCGATACCTTCGGCAAAGGTGTTTTGGCCATGAATGAACACAGGAACGTCGGCACCGAGCCTGAGGCCGAGTTTTTCCAGTTCGCGGCGGGTGAGGCCGCTTTGCCATAAATGATTCAGGGCGAGCAGC
>CAZLPR010000004.1:0-25379 GCA_964561415.1 uncultured Dechloromonas sp.
CTTTGGCGATATCGCCGGAATAACGAATACCGCCATCGGCAATCATCGGTACGCCCGTACCCTTGAGCGCTTCCGAGACATTCTGGATAGCGGTAATTTGCGGCACACCGACACCGGCAACGATACGCGTCGTGCAAATGGAGCCTGGGCCAATACCGACTTTGACCGCATCGGCGCCATGGTCGAGTAACGCAAGAGCAGCGCTAGCGGTTGCGATATTGCCGCCGATGACTTCAATCTGCGGGAAATTTCGCTTGATCCATTTGACCCGATCAAGGACGCCTTGCGAGTGACCGTGCGCCGTATCGACGATGATTACGTCAATGCCGGCTTCGGCCAATAGTTCGACGCGCTCTTCCGTACCGGCGCCCGTACCAACTGCCGCGCCTGCGCGGAGATGACCGGAAGGGTCTTTATTGGCTAACGGATGCTCGGTGGATTTGAGAATATCCTTGACCGTGATCAGGCCGCGCAGACGGTATTCGCTATCGATAACCAGGACACGTTCGAGGCGATGCTTGCGGATTAATTCCTGAGCGTCGGCGACGCTAGCCTCCTCATTCACCGTCACCAAACGCTTGCGCGGCGTCATGATTGATTTGACCGGCTGATCGAGATTGGTTTCAAAACGCAGATCGCGATTGGTCACAATGCCGACCACCTTGCCCGACTTGTCGAGTACCGGCAGGCCGGAAATGCGATGCTGACGGGTGATCTCGATGACATCACGTACCGTCATCATCGGCGATACCGTGATCGGATCACGCAGGATGCCGGATTCAAAGCGCTTGACCTTGGCGACTTCGGCCGCCTGGGCTTTGGGCGAAAGGTTTTTATGGATGATGCCGATGCCGCCTTCCTGCGCCAGAGCGATGGCGAGACGACCTTCCGTCACGGTATCCATGGCGGCGGAAAGTAGCGGCATATTCAGGGTAATGTTGCGGGTCAACCGAGTCGCCAGGCTGGCATCGCGAGGAAGAATCTGGGAGTGGGCGGGGACAAGTAGGACGTCGTCAAACGTCAGGGCTTTTTGCAAAATTCGCATGGCCTTTAATCCAAGGTCTCAAAATCGTATTATACAGAAAACCTACGGAAACCCTGACGACCATGAACTCCGCCCTCATTTTTGCCCTTGTAATCGCGTCGACCGCAGGATTAGTCACGGCCCAGGCGCAAACGTACCAATGGAAGGATAAAAACGGCCAAACGGTTATTTCCGACATTGCACCGCCCGGCACCGCCAAAATCTCACGCACCGTCGGTGAGGCCCAGCCAGGCGTCGAAAAAAACCAGCCGTCAGCAGCAAAATCGGCTGATGAGCCCCAAACCACCGCTGAAAAAAACCTGGCATTCAAGAAACGCCAACAGGAGGCCAGGGAAAAAGCAGAAAAAGAGGAAAAGGGAAAAGCTGCTGCCGCTGAAAAGCGTGAAAACTGCGACCGCGCCCACCGTAATCTGGCCATTCTCGAATCAAATCAAGCCATAACAACGCTTGATGACAAGGGAGAACGCCAGTTAATGAACAGCAATCAGCGCGCTCAAGAAATGGAGCGGGCCCAACGCTTCATAGCGGAAACCTGCAATTAGACGACAGTATTTGCTGATTCAAGCCTCAGCAGCATCAACAGCATCGGCGGCGCCTTTTTTCATCACTTTGCCCTCAGCAGCCCGCTGCTTGCGAACCTCCTTCGGGTCGGCAATCAATGGCCGGTAAATTTCCACACGATCACGATCACGCAAAATACTGTCCGGTTTGGAAAGCTTGGCAAAGATGCCAAACTTGTTTTTCTTTAAATCAATTTCCGGGTATTTCTGAAGCAAACCAGAAGCCGCAAGAGCCTGCAGCAGCGTTGCCCCCTGTGGCAGCTTGACACGGATCAGTTCCTGCTTTTCCGGCAAGGCGTAGCAGACTTCAATATTGATCATTTCAGCCATGGCTGGCTCCATAAACTTGGGTCGCCCGGTGCACAAAAGCATCGACGAAAGAGTTTGCAATGTGGTTAAAAACCGGGCCAATCACTTTTTCGAATAGCTTGCTTGAAAATTCGTAATGCAATTGAAATTCGATTTTGCAGGCGTTTTCAGCCAATGCTTTAAAGTGCCACGAACCCTCCAGCCGGCGAAACGGGCCATCGACCAAACGGATTTTCATTAGCTTCGGATACTCCTTGAGATTTTCCGTCGTGAAGCAGGATTTAACCGAGTGGTAATTGATGTGCAGCGTTGCCACGGTTTTCAGCGGGTCGCGGAACTTGAGCTCGGTGTTGCTGCACCAAGGCAAAAAAGCCGGGTAATCCTCGCAGCGATCCACCAGCTCGAACATGCGTTCAGCGGATTGCTCGATCAGTACTGTTTTTTCTACCAGAGCCATACGGCAGTAGCGTTCCTGTATCCTGTAAAATGGCAAGTTTAATGGATCAGTAGCGGCATGAGCATCACGGTCAATAAAAAAGCCTTTCACGACTACTTCGTTGAAGAGAAGTACGAGGCCGGTATTGTTCTCGAAGGGTGGGAAGTCAAGGCGATTCGTGCCGGTCGGATGAATATCAAGGAGTCTTACGTCATCATCAAAGGTGGTGAAATATTCCTGATCGGCATGCACATTTCTCCGCTGGCAATGGCGTCAACGCATAACAAACACGACCCCATCCGCACCCGCAAACTGCTGCTGAACCGCAAAGAGATCATGAAGCTGATCGGCAAAGTCGAGCGTTCAGGCTACGCCCTGGTGCCGATCGACCTGCACTACGTACGCGGCCGGATCAAACTTGAAATTGGCTTGGCCAAGGGTAAAAAACAATACGACAAGCGCCAGGACGAGCAGGAAAAATCTGGCAAGCGTGAAGCCGCGCGGGCCATGAAAGAGCACCAACGCTAATCAGCTGCCACTGAATCACGATGGCAGGGCCATTTTTTGGTGTCTTTTACTGAATCCCTGTCAATACCGGTGAAGGTTTGGCCTCGCAGGCAGGAGTTTCCTTGTTCCAGAATCTTGAGCTATCGCCATGCTGAAAGTCGACATCGTCGCCGACCTCGTTTGCCCCTGGTGTTTCATCGGAAAACGTCGTTTGGAAACAGCGCTTTCCCTTGTCCGCAAGACACAACCGTTATTTCAATACGAAACGTGCTGGCGCCCTTTTTTCCTGAATCCGGATACACCACCAGAAGGTGAACCCTACCTCCCCTTCCTTGAAAAAAAGTTTGGCGGCAGGGCGCCAGTCGAAGCTCTTTTTGATCGCGTGCGCGAAGCCGGGCAAGTTTATGGGCTGGATTACGCTTTTGAGAAAATCGAACGCCGAGCCAACACGCTACAAGCCCACCGACTGCTTTACTGGGCCCAGCAACGTGGCAACGCCGATACACTGATCGAACGCCTGTTTGCAGCCCAGTTTCAGCACGGCGAAGCGATCGGCGACCGAACAATACTGGTCGGCATTGCTGCCGAATGTGGCTACCTACCAAATGAAGTAGACACCTACCTGCGCTCAGACAAGGATAGCGACAGCGTCAAAGAAGACGAAAGGTACATTCGCCAAATCGGCATCCGCATGGTGCCCAGCTTTATTCTGAATCGCCAACACCTCATCGTTGGCGCCGAAAATCCAACCGTACTCGCCGATGCGATGCTTGCGCTAATCGAGCGCTAACGCTTCAGTTAGACTTCTGCGCCAAGACTGGGCTACCCAAAGAAAAGCCCGGAGTTTCCGGGCTTTCAAGGGTTTCATGCGTCTTGATAGAACGCATGAAAAGCCAATTACTGGTAGTACAGGCCGCCATTAACGTTCAGTGTTGCACCGGTGGTGAAACCAGCCAGCTCTGAGGCAAAGTAAACGACTGCCGCACCAATTTCTTCCGGCTTGGCCAGACGCTTCATCGGCACGGTGTCAACGATGCTCTTCAGGATGTCTTCACGAATGGCAGTCACCATCTTGGTTGCGACATAACCTGGGCAAATGACGTTAACCGTCACGCCCTTGGTCGCCAGTTCGGCGGCCAGTGCCTTGGAGAAACCGATCACACCGGCTTTGGCAGCAGAGTAGTTGGTCTGGCCAGCTTGACCCTTCAGGCCATTCACGGAAGAGATGTTAATGATACGACCCCAACCACGCTCAGCCTGTTTGGCCGAGACTTGCTTGGTGACATTGAACAGGCTGGTCAAGTTGGTGGCAATCACTGCATCCCATTGATCTTTTTCCAGCTTGGCAAACATGCGGTCACGCGTGATACCGGCGTTGTTCACCAGAATATCAATCGGGCCAGCTTTGGCTTCGGCTTCGGCAACCATCTTGGCGCAGGAGTCAAGATCGGAAACGTCACCGGCAACCAGGATGAAATCCTTGAAACCAGCGGCTTCCTGTTCCTTCAGCCACTCTTCCGGTTTGTCGAACTCGGGGTGGTAGGCAGCCACAACCTTGTGACCAGCCTTAGCCAGTTCCTGAGAAATTGCGGTACCAAGACCGCCAAGGGCGCCTGTTACGAGAGCAACGCGTTGCGTCATAGTTATTCCTTCCTTTTGTTGTTTTACAGCGGGGTAAAAACGGCGGTTAGTACATGTGCTGTCCACCGTTGATCGAGATGTTGGCGCCAGTGACAAACGCTGCTTCATCGGAAGCAAGGTAAACTACCAGGCCAGCAATTTCTTCCGGTTTGCCGAGTCTATTAACCGGGATCTGCGGCAAAATTTTTGTATCGAGAATTTCCTGCGGAATCGCCGTTACCATTTTGGTACCGATATATCCCGGTGAAATGGTGTTGACCGTAACACCCTGTTTTGCGACTTCCAGCGCCAACGCCTTGGTAAAGCCATGCATACCGGCTTTGGCTGCCGAGTAGTTGGTTTGACCAAAAGCGCCCTTTTGACCGTTGACGGAACCGACGTTGATAACGCGGCCCCATTTACGCTCAATCATGCCATCCATCACCTGCTTGGTCATATTGAAGACAGAATCGAGATTGGTATGAATCACCGTATCCCAATCTGCCTTGGTCATTTTTCTAAAGGTCATATCGCGCGTAATGCCGGCGTTATTGACCAGTACATCGACCGGGCCAACGTCTGCTGTCACGGCCTCAATGCAGAGGCGCGCCGACTCAAAATCGGTGACATCACATGGGTAGGCTTTGAACCCGTAACCCATATTGTTCATTGCCTTCAACCAATCCTGAACTTTGGCATTGCCTGGCGAATAAGTGGTCACTACTTTGTAACCCAAGGCGGCCAGCTTGACACAAACAGCTTCGCCAAGCCCACCCATTCCACCGGTCACCAGTGCAACTCTTTGCATTTTGTCTCACTCCTGAAGAAGTTTTATACAGCGCGCTCTTTTACGTAACGGCCAGGTGCCGGTTCGACCGGCTTGTATTTTGTATTACCGAGTTTGCGCGGCGCCCTAGGATTACCGGCCAAGGGCTTGAGCCATGCCGCCCAATCGAGCCACCAACTGCCTTTTATTTCTTCTGCTGCGGTCAACCACGCTTCTGATTCGATTTTTACGTCTTCATTGACCCAGTAACTACGCTTGTTCTTGCTGGCTGGATTAATGACCCCGGCGATATGCCCGGATGCTCCAAGCACAAAACGTACATCACCGCCCAGAATGCGGGTGCTTTCGTAAGCGGATTGCCATGGCACGATATGGTCTTCGCGGGTTGCCAACAGATAAACCGGCATTTTCAGCGTGCCGAGATCAATCGGCTGCCCGCACATCTGCAACTTGCCAGGGATGCGCAGGCTATTTTCAAGATAAAGATTGCGCATGTACCAACAGGCAAACGGCCCGGGCAGATTAGTGGAATCAGAATTCCAGTAAAGCAAATCAAATGCCTGCGGTTTCTGGCCTTTCAGATAATTTCCGGTGACGTAATTCCAGACCAGATCATTGGCCCGCAGCATCGAAAAGGTGTTTTGCAGATCGCGCGCCGGTAGCAGCCCCCCTTTACCAATCGATGCCTCGCGGGCCACCAGACCTTTTTCGTCAATAAACAGGCCAATTTCGCCGGTGTCCGAAAAATCGAGTAGCGTTGTCAGTAGCGTCAGCGACGAAACAATGTCTTCGCCACGCGCTTTCAGCACGGCCAGCGCTGATGTCAAAATGGTGCCGCCGACACAGAAGCCAAGGACATTCACCTGTTTGACCTTACAGATTTCCTGTACCACATGGAGCGCGGCGATTGGGCCGTGCTCAAGGTAGTCTTCCCAAGTCAGGTTGCCCTGCTCTTCCTTCGGGTTACGCCATGAAATGAGGAAGACCGTGTTGCCCTGCTCGACCATAAAACGGATCAGCGAATTTTCGGGCTGCAAGTCCATTACGTAAAACTTGTTGATGCAGGGCGGAACAACGACTAACGGCCGCGTACCGACTTTGGGCGTCAGCGGCGTGTATTGAATGAGCTGCATTTGCTCATTTTCATAGACAACAGCCCCTTCCGTTGTCGCGATATTTTTGCCCACCTCGAACACCGACTCGTCGGTCATCGAGATGCGGCCCTTCTCGAAATCCTTGACCAGGTTATTAATCCCGTCGGTAATGCTTTGGCCCTTAGTTTCAACCGCCAGCTTGATAAATTCCGGGTTGGTTGCCGCGAAATTCGACGGCGCCATGGCATCGGCCACCTGGCGCGCCATAAAGCGCAGACGGTTTTTTTCCTTGTCATCTGCCGATGGCATCAGCTCAACTATTTCCTTGAGAAATTTTGTATTGAGCAAATAAGCCTGATGCGTGTAATCAAAAATCGGGCTTTCACGCCATTCCGGCGCCGAGAAACGGCGGTCTCCAGGCTCTGGCGCTACTTTAAAATCCTGTTCCTGCCCCTTTTGCTTGGCCAAAACAGCTTGCCAAAGCGACATTTGTTGATCCATAAAACTTTTTTGCAAGGCAGTCATTGCTTGTGGATCAGCGACTGGTGGCGGCGTGGCTGCCTCCGAATTAGCACTTTTCCCGAGAAACTCCATAAATTGCTGAGTCATATTTTGACCCGCCTGCATGAACTGCATGGCAGAACCCAAAAAAGCATCTTTGTCATTCGATCCCTGCGCCATGGGAAGACTCGTCTCTGTAGTTATCGGGGTTTGAACTTGAGGATTTTGCATACCGACCAGAGTACTGTCAATGCATTTGCATGCATAATCCACCGTATGTACATCATCGCAATCGGCTGGCTTTACGTCACACTCCTCGTTGCTGCCAATGAAGGCAGCATTGTCGCGGGTGTCATTTCTTTTCTCTTTTACGGACTGATACCCTGCGCCCTGCTGCTCTGGATGAGCGCCGGCAAAGTGCGCCGCCAACGCAAGGCTTATCGGGAACTACTCGCCGACCAGCGCCTGAACGATCCCGATCGAAGCGATACCGAGTCCAATCAATAAGACCTGCTGGATTGTCGCTTTTAATTCAGTGCGCTTATGCAGCCCGGGAATCAGATCAGCCACCGCGACATAAATCATGCTGGCCGCTGCGATGGCGAGCAAGGTGGGAATGACTTCCTGCATATCAGAGAGTGCGAAATAGGCCAATATGGCGCCAACCAGCGTTGCCAGGCTGGACAGTAAATTGAAGGCCAGCGCCTTTGCCCGGCTATAACCTGAGTGCAGCAGAATCATGTAGTCGCCGACTTCCTGCGGGATTTCATGGGCGATGATGGCCAGTGCGGTGACGATGCCAAGCTCAGTGCTCTGCAGAAATGCCGCGGCAATCAAAATGCCATCGACGAAATTATGGAATGTGTCGCCGACCAGAATGAGCAAACCGGAACGCCCATGATCATGGGCTGGCGCCTGCGCTTCATGCGCTTCACAGTGGTCGTGGTGGCAATGCCGCCAGAGCACCAGTTTTTCAAGTACGAAGAAAAACATGATGCCAAACAAGACGGTGGCCGCCATGCGGTGTGGTTCGCCATGTTCCAGTGCATGCGGCAGAATTTCCAGAAACGCAGCGCCGAGCAAGGCGCCGATCGCGTAAGAAATCAGAATATTGATGCGTTGGACGCCGAAAATGGTGCTGATTGCAGCTGCAGCGACGACGCTCAGGACGCCACCGGCCAGTGACACAACAATAATCCAGGAAAGAGTGCTCACACGAATTCGCTGCTTTGGAGAGGCGCGGATTATACGCCGGAGTTGCCCGTCAACCAGATCAGGCTGGCCATGCGCCCGGTCACACCATCCCGGCGATAGGAGAAAAAGCGTTCGCGATCACTCACCGTGCAAAAATTACCGCCGCTAATTGACTGAATGCCCACAGCCTGCAAACGCTGACGAGCCAGCATATAAATATCGGCCAGCCATTTTTCGGGGGATTTTCTGGCAAAGGCGCTGATCGCCGTCGGATCGTGCGCCATAAATGTGGCACGCACTTCGTCGCCCACTTCAAAACAATTCGGACCAATCGCCGGCCCAAGCCAGGCAAGCACGGTATTAGGCGGCACGTCCATTCGCTTGATGGTTGATTCTAAAACCCCCGCGGCCAGTCCGCGCCAGCCGGCATGGGTGGCTGCAACCGCAGTACCTGCCCGGTCGCAGAACAACACGGGCAAGCAATCTGCTGTCATCACGGCACAAACTTTACCGGGCTGGTGGGCGTAAGCGGCATCGGCTTCGAGTAAATTTGCCGCAAAATCGGCGTTGACCGCAGCAATGCCATGCACCTGCTTTAACCAGAGCGGTTCAGTCGGCAGGCATTGACGTAATTTGGCACGATTGGCAAGCACGCAAACAGATGAATCGCCAACGTGATCACCCAGATTAAAACTATCCCACGGTGCCGGGCTGCAACCGCCGCGACGCAGTGTTTGCAAGGCACGCACATTGGCGGGCGCCGGCCAGGCCGGAACCAGCCAATCAGGCATTACGCAAACCCTCTAGCAAATCGCGCATGTCTTCCGGCATCGGTACTTCCCACTGCATTTTGAAGCCGGTGACCGGGTGCACCAAGCCGAGACGGGTGGCATGCAAAGCCTGACGATGGAACTCAGGCAGACGTGGATTGGGTTTGCCATACACCGGGTCACCCACCAGCGGATGGCGAATCGACATCATGTGCACACGAATTTGATGTGTCCGCCCGGTTTCCAGCGAACATTCGAGCAGCGTGCAATAAGTGAATTTTTCCAGAACGCGGAACCATGTCAGGGCCGGTTTGCCGCCCCGATTTTCTGGCACAACGGCCATTTTGATACGCTGCGTCGGATGCCGGCCGATCGGTGAATCGACGCCACCATCACGTTTCATCGAGCCCGAGGCGAGCGCCAGATATTGCCGCCGAACGGTGCGCGCCTGCAACTGGCGAACCAGATCGGTTTGCGCTTCAAGTGTTTTGGCCACCACCATCAAGCCGCTCGTTTCCTTGTCGAGCCGATGTACGATACCGGCCCGCGGAATGTGCGCGAGATTCGGCAGATGGTGCAGCAAGGCATTCATTAGCGTGCCGCTCCAGTTCCCGCTCCCGGGATGCACGACCAGGCCAGCCGGTTTGTTGATAACCAGCAACACTTCGTCTTCGTAAACGATGTTGAGCGGGATATCTTCCGGCTGTTCGGGCTGCGCGCGCGCATCCTGCGGCTCATTGACCAGCAGAAATTCGCCACCATACAACTTGCGCTTGGGTTCGATTTCACTTTTACCATCGACCAGAACATGACCATCACGCACCCAGGCTTGCAGGCGGTTGCGCGAGTGCTGCGGCAAAAGTTCGGAGAGGATCTGATCAAGACGTCGACCAGCGCTGGCATTGGGAACCGTCAGGTTATGCGGCTCAGTTCGGCTATAATTGCCGGAGTTTTCCATAGGATCTTTCATGATGCGAAGTTTAGCCGCATTCCGGCCTTTTCCTGCCTTCTTCAGCGTGCTGATGGCAGTTTTTACCGCCATTTTAATCTCAGGTTGCAGTTCCCTGAACGACAAGCAGGATGAAACCGCTGGCTGGTCGGCGGGCAAACTCTATTCTGAAGCCAAAGATGCTCAAATCGATGGCGCTTACGACAAAGCGGCAAAATACCTCGAAAAACTTGAATCACGCTTTCCGTATGGTCGATTTGCGCAACAAGCGCAGCTTGAACTGGGCTATGTTTACTGGAAAGGCAACGAGCCAGGCTCGGCGCTGGCGGCTTGTGATCGCTTCATCAAATTGCACCCCAATCATCCAGCAGTGGATTACGCCTATTATTTGAAGGGTCTGATCAACTTCAATGAAGACCTGGGTCTGGTCGCCTTTATCAGCTCGCAGGATCCGACCGAACGTGACCCCAAAGCCGCCCGTGAATCCTTCGATGCCTTCAAGGAACTGGTCGCTCGCTTCCCGAAAAGCAAATATGCGCCGGATGCAACGCTGCGACTGAATTATCTGGTTAACGCCATGGCTTCGCAGGAGGTCAATGTCGCCTACTATTATTTCAAGCGCGGCGCTTATATTGCAGCAGCCAATCGGGCCCAATTTACAATCAAGACTTACCCGCAAACGCCAGCTATTGAAGAAGCCACCTTCATTCTGCTCAGCGCTTACGACAAACTCGGCATGAACGAGTTACGCGATGATGCTGATCGGGTGATGCGCAAAAACTTCCCGAATAGCCGTTTCTACAAAGATGGCCTGAATCGGAAGACGCCCTGGTGGCGACTCTGGTAATCAACTGCCTTGCTTGATGGCCAGAATCGCCTGATTGCGCAAGGTTCGTAACAACGACAACTCGTTTTCCGGAATCGAAATCCCACCCGGCTCATCCCGGTCCGCATAAATCAGCGCGACCGGGTTGCCCTTGATATTGAGGGGAAACAACACAAACGAATGCGCCGGCACAGCTTTGCGATACCAGTCAGGAACGCGTGCAGCAATTTTGGGATCATTAATATCACTAATCAGGATATCGACCCCTTTCGATGTGGCCACGTGGAAAATATCCGGTGTAAAACTCAGCGGAAAACGAAATGCCCTGGCCACCTCATTGGCATTGGGCCCAAAGCCAAAACGGCCCTGCATGCAGCCCGCCTTGGCATCGCGAATACACAAGACGACACGCTTGAAGCCCATGGCGCGATACATCGTTTCAAGAATAATGCGCAGAATGTCATTCAGTTTAAAACCATCAACCAGCGTATTGCTGATGTCCTGAATGCCAGCGGTGAGAATACCTTGGGCATCAACCATCTGCCCGGCTTCGGCGGCATCGTCAGCGAATGAATCATGGATATCCCGTTCATGCAGAAGCGTGCCATTCAGAGAATTCTGAGCATTATCAGCGTCGACCGCAGCATCCAGCCCGGCAGCCCCATGGGCAAACTGGCGCATCTGTTTGCCGAACGTAGTTTGTTGCATATTGAGGTGAATAATGCGGGCGAATTCCGCAACCTCAACGATTGAACGCTGCACCGTTTCCTTCACCGCCTTGGCGTCGAGTGAAACAGCCTCGGCAAAACGCGCCATGGTTTTTTTCATCTCCCGATCGCGCGCTTCTGGCGTCGCCTGCGCAATCATGTCGCAGAGTTCATTCGAGAAGCTGGAGAGAACGCGCAGCCGCTCTTCCTGCGTCACCGGTTTTTTAATTCGCCCGGCCGGCAATTTCCGCATCGTGGAAACAATGAGCGGTGGGAAACCCCACTGACGAGCGATGGCAATGCCCATTTCCTCAAAAGAAATGCCCAGCACCTGCAAGGCGGCCGTATCTTCCGTGCAGTTTTTTTGCGCGACAAGGCGGCGGATTTCGTCTGACTCCTCAGGAAAATAAAATTGCGAGAGCAGGCGACCAAGGCTGTTAAACAGAGAGCAGATAAAGGTCTGTTCCAGGTCACGCATTTGCGCCGTGGCGCTGATGTCCTTGGCGAGAATGCCGGCCAGATTGGCACGCAAAAAGTCCTCTTTCAGCTGGTTGGCATTTCCCTTGTTTTGCATATGCTCGAAAAGCAGCACTGTAATAGCGATGTTACGCACCGCTTCAAAACCAAGTACGATGACGGCCCGCGAAACGGTGCTGATGCTGCCGCCGCCGGCTGGCCGAAAATAGGCTGAATTAACCAGACGAAGAATCTTGTTGGTCAGCGCAAAATCCTTGAGGATGGTGCTGGAAAGCTTGTTGATACTTTCCGTTTCGCTATTGGCGATCTTGTTGATGGCGCTGACCGATTCGGACAAAGCGGGAAAATCGCTTTTGTGGCGCATGCGGCGCAGCAGAAAATCGAGTGTTGACTGCTTGCCATCGCCGCTACTTCTCGTCTCATCTTCTGGATCAAGATAGTTGTCGAGTGCCTCGGCAAACTGTGCTGCCGACTGGTAACGCACAGATGGATCGCGGGCCAGCGCCTTGTACAAAACACTACTCAAACGCTCGTCCACCGCAGCGCTGACCGGCAGTTTGATATCCTCATTGGCAATACGATGCATCACCTGAAAGATATTGCCGCCCTCGACGGCCCGCCGGCCAGCCAACAGTTCGAACAGCATCAAACCGGCTGAAAAAACATCCGAACGCTCACTGATTTCACGTCGATCAATATACTCCGGCGCCATGTAGGCCGGCGTGCCGGTGTATTCCTCCTTGCTCTCGCCCGGCTGATCAACCCGTGAGGCGATACCGAAATCCATTACGCGCGGCACGTTGTTTTCGTCGATCAGCACATTTGAAGGTTTCAGATCGCGGTGGATGATACCCAGCCCATGGGCATGCGCCACGGCATCGAGAATCGGCCGCATAATGCTCGTTGCCTTGACCGGAGATAGCGCACCGCTCTGCTGCAGAAATTCAGCCAGGTTTTTGCCCGCGACATATTCAAAGACCAGATAGAGATCACCGCCCTCCTCGCCCGCCTCAAAAATCGGCACGATATTGGCGTGACGCAATTTGCTGACGGTGCGTGCCTCGTCCAACAGCACCTTGTTCTGCGCCGGATCGGGCTGGGTGAAATGCACCGTCTTAATCGCGATTTCACGTTGCAACTGGGGGTCGAAACCAAGATAAACCGTACTTTGGGCACCACGTCCCAACTCTCCACGGACTTCAAAACGGCCAATTTTTTTGCTCATTACTTTTCTTTTGTTTCTTCTATTCTTCTATCCAGACCAGACCGGGAATACCGTCTGCGCCCCCATAAACAATTGCTTTTTGACCAAAATCTTCAGCCAGCGCACAAGCATCTTCAAGTGCGATATCGACGACAAAACAGGTTTCCTCCAGCGGTCCACTGGCCTCATCCGGAATGTTCTCACCGGCATAAGGCTCGTAATTTCCTTGAAGCAAATCACACTCGAGCTGCGATTGACGCTCGGCGTTGATGGCCGCATCAAGTCGCTGCGAGCCCGGGTTATACGCCGAAATAATGGCAAAATTCAAACTATCGGCATTATTAAGCCAACAGTTTAGCCTTTCATTGGCTTGCCCAACCCGTAAATCCATCACGCCGCCCGGCAAAAAAACCCGGTAAGTCGTTGCACGATAGGCCGCGTCGAGTTCAGTCATCTTCGCCATCAAAATCTGCCACCCCAATTAAATTTTCCGTTTCACTCATTGGCAATGCTTCAACCTCTTTCAGTCGACGCGACAACTGGCGCGTCCGGGTTTCTGCCTTGCTGATGCTATTACTCGCCTCATCAAGTTTCTTCTTGGTATGCGCCAGCGCTTCACCAAATTTACCGAATTCTGTCTTCACCGCGCCCAGCACCGCCCAGACCTCGGCCGACCGTTGCTCGATGGCGAGCGTCCGGAAACCCATTTGCAGGCTGTTGAGTAGCGCAGCCAAAGTCGTCGGACCGGCCAGACTAACCCGAAAATCGCGTTGCAGCGTTTCTGCCAAGCCCGGCCGACGCAGCGCTTCGGCATACAAACCTTCGATCGGTAAATAAAGCAGCGCAAAATCAGTCGTATGGGGCGGCGAAACATATTTATCGCGAATGCTCCGAGCCTCGCCTTTCAAACGCATTTCAATCGCCTTGGCGGCCTCTTCGACTGCCGCCGGATCACAACGATCCTGCGCGTCAAGCAAACGCTGATAATCCTCAATTGGAAACTTGGCATCAATCGGTAGCCAGACGACCGCATCGCCCTTGCCGGGCAGGCGAATGGCGAAATCAACCCGCTCGTTGCTGTCTGGCCGGATCGCCACATTGGCTGAAAACTGCTCAGCCGTCAGCAACTGTTCAAGTAAGGCGGCAAGCTGAACTTCACCCCAGGTGCCCCGGGTTTTAACATTGGTCAGCACGCGTTTGAGGTCGCCGACCCCGGCGGCCAGCGTCTGCATTTCACCCAGACCGCGATGTACCTGCTCAAGACGTTCGCTGACCAGTTGAAACGATTGGCCCAGACGCTGTTCCAGCGTGGCATGCAGTTTTTCATCGACGGTGCGACGCATTTCTTCCAGTTTGGCCGAGTTATCTGCCTGAATTGCGGTCAACCGATTTTCCACGCTTAATTTCAGGCGCTCGAAACGCTCATCGAGACCGAGTGAAAAACGGTTCAGCTCGCGGGCAAACGCCTCCAGACGTTCAGCTTGCAGCGTGCCAAACTGCCCGACCTGTGTCATCACCGTCTGGCTGAGCAAATTAGCCGAATGCGCCCGTTCGTCACGATCGCGAAATGCCTCTTCTGCGTCATCGCGCCGGCCTCGCGACAACTCTTCGCGCAACTCGCGCTCCAGTCGCGCCATGCCTTTTTCCTGCACTTCCTGCAATGTCTGGAAGCGCATTTCATCATCACGTTGGTTTTTGCCCCGCAATAATTGCATGACCTGCAACAAAATGACCATTGCCAGGCCAGCCAGCAACAGCAGGCTTATCGTTTCACTCATGAGCAAACTACCTCAGCGAAAAATCGACGTGCGAACCAGCGGCCTTTTGATCGCCCCCGGATTTCGGCGGTACAAGAAAAAGACGCTGCACCGGTACTTTGCCCGACTCAATCAGCCAGGCTTGCACATTCTCGGCCCGTTGTTTAGCCAGTTGGCTGAGGTCGTCGCCAGTGGCTGAGGCGTTGCTCAGCATCAGTTTTTCCATTTCATTCACCGGCAGGGTTTTCAGAAAACCCACCATGTTGCGCGGTTTGGGAAATTTGCTCTCCTTGTAGGCCCGCATCAGGTAGGTTTTGTATTCATCAGCCGCAATTTCAATCCGCTCCAGCGACTCACCCTCCCCGCCATTTTTTAACATATCTTTCAGCTTTTCCGCCTTCAGGGTACGTTCGATGGCAACCCGCTTCAGCCCTTCCTTGTCAATTTCCGGATCAACCCGGCCGATAATCTCGAGCTTCAGCGCAGGACGCTCGATCAGTGCCTTGGCCAGAACCTCCAGCTTCTTGCCGGCAGTCTCATTAATCGCTGCCCGACCCGGTGCAAACTCAACGTAGGAAAGCCCTTCGCCACCGCCGAACATCGAGCCCAGCAGTGCAAACGGCGAGGTCACCGCCTTGACGAAGAGGTTGCCGATCATCCTGAAAATCAACCCACCGATGGAGAATTGCGGATCATCCAACGAGCCGGAAATCGGCAGGTCAAGGTCAATTTCACCGCGATTATTCTTTAGCAGGGAGATTGCCAAGTTGACCGGCAACGAAGTGGCATCGGGGCTTTCAACCTTGTCGCCAAAGGTGAATTGGTCAACGAACAAACGGTTCTCGGCGGTCAGCTGATTATTCTCCAGCTTGTATGCCAGATTCAGCGAAAGCTTGCCTTTCTCGATGTTATAGCCGGCGTATTTTCCTGAATAGGGCGAGAAACCGATCAGATCAACCCCCGTCACATCGGCCTTGATATCGAGAAATGGCTTGGCGGCCAAGGGGTTGAACTGGCCGATAATTTGGACTGGCGCCGTATTGGCGTAACTCCCTCGCAAATCCAGTTCAGCGGCAGTATCTGCCACTGAAGAAAGCCCGGTGATGCGACCGCCGAGTTTCGTCACGGTAACGCTGTAGTTGGGTTTGACAAAAAAATCGGAGAAATTAATCGCTCCATTCTGTAGCGTTATTTTGGCGATTTTTATTGGCATGGCCGGTTTTTCTTCCGGCTTTGCTGCGGGCGTTGGCAGGGCTTCGCTGGCTGGCGTTGTTTCTGTCGCCACCTTTGGCGCTACTGCAACGGCAGGCTTACGGACAATATCCTGCACATTCAAGCGGCCAGCTTCGCTGAGAACCAGCTTGGAATAAAAATCGCTGAGCGCGATTTCACCGACATTGATCGCCAAAGGCGCCAGGCGAAAATCGACGCCGCCCAGAAATAACGACTTCCATTTAAGGAAATCTGCGCTATTTTCCTTGTCGACCGCAAGCACATTCCCCAGCGTCAGCGAGCCGTTGTAAGCTGCTTTCAGACCGTCCTGATCTATCAGAAATCGGGCTTCGCCCTTATTGGAAAATTGACCGCGGGTCAGTGCAATATTGACCTGCTCGGCAAAATAGGGCTGCAATGGCAACAAGGGAATGCGGGCTGTTTCAAGCTTCAAGGCAAGGTCAAGGGGGAAAATCCGGACGCTACCCGCCGCTTTCAACCGTCCATTTTTATTGATCTTTCCCTGCAACGAAATCGAGCCTTTCTGACCCGGCTCATTCGTTAAATTCTCCGCCTGCAAGTTAAAACCATCCAGTTGTTGCACTGCCGCGGTTTGAATTGATTGATCCTCAAAACGAAAGCCCAGATCTTCAATCGTCAACTTATTCACTTTGCCGATCCAGGCTCGCTTATCGTCAACTTTGGCCTCGGTCGCCCGAATCGTTTTGAGGACAGGCGGGCTGACCCATTCGATCCGGCCCGTCTTGTGACGCAACATGCGCGCCCGCGCCTGGCTATTGGTGACTTCAGCGATCTCGACCCGATGCGCCGGCAAATCAACGCGGATGCCTTTGAGCGTCATTTTTTCGACCCGAAAACGCTCGCCCAGATCAATCTGATAACTGGCCTCGCCAATCTCGATCGGATCAGCCAGCTTACTGTCGAGCTTGCCGACGCTGACCTGCAAATGCCGCACCTCACCGACTACCAACGGCACATTTGAAGCATCTTTCCAGCGCAGCAGGCCATCCGTCAGTGCAAATTCCCCGAGCGACCAGGCCAGCGCCTTGCCCCCAGCCGGTGGTGGCTCAGGTGTTTTAGCTGCTGGCTGCGCCAGCTTTGCAGCCAGCGTCAGCACATTCAATTCCCCCTGCGGGCTGACCGACAGCGCAAGATCCAGGCCATCCAGCGCGACCCGCTTAACGGCGATTTGCTGGTTAATCAAGTCGGTATTATCGAGTTCGATATCCAGCCGCTTCCAGCCGACCAGTGGCGAACCGTTGCTTTCGCTCAGCGACAGCGCGGAAACATGGACGCCGCCAATCACCGTCAGCGAAAAGACCTGATCGGCCAGTTCCTTGAAAACAATTTTCAGCTCGGAATCGAGCATTCCTGCATCGAGACGAAACGGTAGCGACTCAGGCAGATAAGCTTGTAAATCCGCCAGATCAAAGTGATCAAGGTCGATATCAAGCACACTTTCGTGGCTCTCTGCAAAAGGTTTGCTGCGCCCGGTCAAGGCCAGCGGTGAACCGTTAAAACTGGCCGAAAAACTCGGTTCAACCAGGATTTCCGCCTGATAAGGCAAAGTGGAAATAAACGGCAGGCTCAGATTGATCGCGCTCACCGTATGCACCTTGCCCTTGGGCTGGTCAGCAAATTCGATCCGGCCGCCGATCAACTGAATATTATTGATCGAAAAACGCGGCGTTTGGCCCGGTGCTTGGTCCTTGGGTTGCAGCCATTTATCGAGCAAGTCGGAAATGTCATAACGGCCATCTGCAACGCGTGCCACGACGATCCGCAAGCCCTGCAGACGCACTTCATCGACCACGGCAGCAAACTTGAAAATGGAAGCGGACGACAGGTTAACCAACAACTCGTCAAAACCCGCGATTTCCTTGCCGCTGGCGGCTTTGACCGACAGACCACTGATCCGGGCCGATAACGCATAAGGATTGATGTCGACTTTTTCGATGCTGACTTCGCGGTGCAATTGTTGCTCAAGCTGTTTGAGCAACACGAGTTTAACCAGCGGTGGCGCGGCAAAATATCCAAACAGCCCGAAAGCCAGAAAAACACCCATCAACCAGCGGCCAATTCGCTGGTTACGAGCGGATTTCAACATCGGAATATTTATCATTTGCTCGGCCATGTTAATCTGATCTTAAAATTCATCTTTTACCAAATTTAGCACAACGGATCCGCTCAAAACGCGGCACAAATGTATGCGATGGCTGATTAACGATATAAAAAATGCGCTAGCCCAACTCAGGCGCTGGCAAACCTGGCTAATCATTGGCCTGATCTGCCTCTTCGCGCTGCTCGCCTACCTGATCGGCAACTTTGCTTTCATGACGGATTCGGTCCTGACATCATTTCGTCAGACCGCCAGTGCATGTCGGGAAATGACCAACGGCGTAATCATTTTCATGTTTTGCGGCATGATTTTCTTTTTATTCACCGGGCTGCTAACGCTCGGTGAGTTTCAACAACACTTTCACTACAAACAATACGGCGCCCGACATCAGGCACGCAGGGCACTGATCTGGGCCATCGGCTTTGCCCTTTTCACCATCGCCTTAGCTATCGCCGCATTGATCTTTTTTAACTCGTATTGCCGATAGGCTGACACACCGTGGTCAAAAACCGTATTTCAATTGTGCTTGTTGACGACAACGACATGATGCGCGCCATCCTGCGCGGCATGCTGCGTGGCGAAGAATATGAAGTGATCGGCGAAGCCCGCAATGGCGTCGCTGCCGTTGATATCACCGACCGCCTGAAGCCGGATATCGTCTGCCTTGATGTCGTCATGCCGGAGAAAGACGGCCTGACGGCGCTTCGTGAAATCAAGGCCGCACGCCCGGAAACCGAGGTGGTCATGATCACCAGCAATGCCGACCCGGAAACTGTTCAGGAATCCATTCAGAATGGCGCCAGCGGTTTTATCATCAAACCCTTCAACGCCGCCCGCGTCCTCGATACGTTGAAAAAAGTCACCAACCATCTTCACCAAAACAAAAACCAGAAACAGGGTTGAAAATCGGCTTAAAAGTTATTTCGCCAGCCGCGAATAGCCGCAAAAATAGCCTCTTCTGAACGGTTGACCGTATCCAGCAGGGAGTCACCGTGGCTGGCAGCATGCTGCAAACCCGCCTCAATTACCGCGGCTTCGGCGCACCGCAAAAAAGGATTGCTCGCCCTTTCTTCCGCCAGCGTTGACGGCACGCTCGGCAAGCCTGCAGCCCGCAGTGCGGCGACTTTCAATACCCGCTGCTGAACTGCCGGATTTTCCGGCTCGACCGCTTGGGCAAAATGCAAATTGACCTCGGTATATTCGTGGGCACAATAAACCAGCGTTGCCTCCGGCAAAGCGGCAAGACGCGCCAGCGAAGCCGACATTTGTGCGGGCGTCCCTTCGAACAAGCGGCCGCAACCGGCACCAAACAAGGTGTCACCACAAAAAAGAACGCCCGGCGCGTAATAAGCCAGATGGCCCAACGTATGACCGGGAACAGCGATTACCTGCAGCGTTTGCCCAAGCACCTCAATGCTTTCGCCACCGCTTAAAGGGTGCGTACTGCCTGTGATAGACTCTTTGGCCGGCGTATAAACCACCGGCTGGTAGCGTGCTTTTAGTTCAGCAACACCGCCTTGATGATCGGCATGATGATGCGTAATCAGGATGCCTTCTAGCGATAAGCCATCGGCTTCCAGCCTCGCCAAAACCGGAGCCGCATCGCCCGGGTCGACGACAAAAGCGCGGTTGCCCAGTGTCAGCAGCCAGATGTAATTATCTTTAAATGCGGGAATGAGTGAAATTTTGAACATGCCGGAACTATCGAGCCAGGGCTGCCGGATGTCAATTCCCGGACTCGATGCCTGGCTCAATTCAGCGCAAGGCCGTTACGTACTGGATTGGGAGCAGGCCAATCTGGATGCCGCAGTGACCGACATTTTCGGTTTCAACGCCCTGCAAGTTGGCCTGCCACAATATGATTTTCTGCGCGCCAATCGTATTCCATTGCGCCAGAAAGCCGGCGCCGCCGGACAGGTTGATGCACTCTGCGATCTGGTCGCCCTGCCCTTCGCCTCGCAAAGCATCGACCTCGTCGTCTTGCCGCATGCGCTGGAATTCAGCGACGATCCGCACCAGATTCTGCGCGAAGTGGAGCGCATTCTGATTCCCGAAGGTCAGCTCATCATTGTCGGTTTCAATCCATTTTCGTTCTGGGGATTAAGGCGGCGCCTCAACCGCTCCGGCAATTTCCCCTGGAATGGTAATTACCTCTCGACCACGCGCCTGAAAGACTGGCTAAAACTGCTCGGTTTTGAGGTTGACCGCGGCACACTCGGTTGCTACGCGCCCCCCTTCGAGCAACAGCATTGGCTACAACGTTGGCAAATCATTGAAAGCATGGGCGAACGCTGCTGGAATTTTTCCGGCGGTGTTTATATGCTGCGCGCCATCAAGCGCGTCCACAGCATGCGTCTGATCACCCCAAACTGGAAAAAAGCGCCGGTGCGCGCCAAAGCGCTGCGCCCGGTCGCGCACAAGGAAAGTAATGACCACTGAAGAAACCGTAGAAATATTTACCGATGGTGCCTGCAAGGGCAACCCCGGCCCCGGCGGCTGGGGCGCCATTTTGCGCTTCGGCAATAATGAAAAAGAACTCTGGGGCGGCGAGAAAGCAACGACCAACAACCGCATGGAACTGACTGCCGCCATCCGCGCCATCGAAGCCCTGAAGCGTCCGCTTGCCGGCAGGATTTATACCGATTCACAGTACGTGCTGAAGGGTATCAACGAGTGGATTCACGGCTGGAAGCGCAACGGCTGGAAAACTGCGGACAAAAAGCCCGTCAAGAACGCCGATCTCTGGCAACTGCTCGATGCCCAGGTCAAGCAGCACAAGCTGGAATGGGTCTGGGTCAAGGGCCACAACGGCCACCCGGAAAACGAACGCGCCGATGCGCTGGCGAATCGCGGCATTGAAGAATTGACGAAATAAGGCAAGAGCATGCGACAGATCGTTCTCGACACTGAAACTACCGGCCTCGACCCGCGTCAGGGCCACCGCATCATCGAAGTTGCCTGCATCGAAATGGTCAGTCGCCGGCTGACCGGTCGCCATCTGCACAAATACACCAATCCGGAACGGGAAATTGACGAAGGCGCGCAAGCCGTGCACGGCATCACACTTGAATTTCTCGCCGACAAGCCGAAGTTTGCCGACATCGTCGACGAGTTTCTCGAATTCATTAGCGGCGCCGAGCTGATCATTCACAACGCCCCGTTCGACCTGGGTTTTCTCAATGCCGAACTGCGCCGCCTTGACCGCGTGCCAGTCGAAACCGTTTGCAACGGCGTCACCGACACGTTGAAGATGGCGAAAGATTTGCACCCTGGCAAACGCAACAACCTGAATGCGCTGTGCGACCGTTACGAAATCGACAACTCAAGCCGCACACTGCACGGCGCGCTACTCGATACTGAATTGCTGGCTGATGTTTTTCTCGCCATGACGCGCGGCCAGAACTCGCTGATGATCGAACCGGATGCCGAGCCGCCGACGCAACTGGGCGCCGATGGCCTGGCGCGCGAACGTAAGCCGCTGCTTGTCCGACGCGCTACCGCCGAAGAACTGGCGGAACATGATCGCCTGCTCGCCTTGATCGACAAAGCCTCGAAAGGTGCCTGCATCTGGTTGCCCAAGGCCGAAGAAACAGCCTGAATCAGCAGCGCAGGTCTAGCCAAGCGCTTGCCCTGCACGCTATTAATCAATGACGGCAACTTCACCCAAATCAACCGCGCAGCCTGAACGCACGACCAAGGCTTTGAAATCACGCTCCAGTTGCCGCATCAGGCGTGCCCGTAACACGAAATCACCGGTCATCTGCCACTGCCCGGCCAAAAGCTCAACCCCCGGGAAACCGCCGCCGGCAAGATTACGCTGCAACCATTCAGGTTCAACGTTACAAATTTCGGCAAGCTCTGCCAACGAAAAATAACGCACATCTCCCGGCATGCCATCAAGCGGATTGACAGCAAATCGCAGCCCGGACGAACCGTCTAAATTTTTAGGCACCTCAGCCTCCTTTTTTCGACTGGTATTTATCAAAAAAATGCAGAAGAGCAAGGATAAACGCCTGAAAAAGAGCAGCAATATCTTCACTTAATTAGTCGGGATACCTGTATTACAGTAATTTCAAAGCACATCCCGCAGCAATCGCATGGCATAACATGCGGTCTGCAACACCGCCGCTGCAGCGCAAAAATCGCCCGTTTTACTCTCTTCTGAGTACCCGTATTAGGTTTCTTCAAGTATATCCAACCCAATTTCTCCCCCCTAACCTTGCCAATGTAATAAATCCACAGATTTTCGCAACCGGTGTTTGCACTGTTTTTTGCCACCTCGATGCCTTGGAAAAATTGGGATACCTCTCCCGATTTTTCAACACTCATAAGCACTTGGGAGTTCGCCATGCAACAAAGTCAAAATATTGTGGCAACCCAGCAAGCGCTCGCAGGCAGGCGGTTTTCGGGTAATTATCTGGCGGCAAAATCAACCGGCGAGCAGAAAAAAACTTACGCCTTCGATCAAATACTGATTCGCGGCGTACTTGAGGCGCTGGGCAATCCGCCGCTTCGGGTCAAACTCTGGGATGGCCAGGAAATTTCGTCTTCAACCGCCCCGATACAAATGAGCCTGTTGATTCGTGATCGCGATGCGCTCTTACGTCTGATTGCCGATCCGGAATTTTATTTTGGCGAAATGTATGTTACCGGGCGCATCGAAGTGCTGTTTGATCTCCCGCTGTTTCTTGAGACGATCTACCGTGCCTTGCCACGTCGCCGGCCACCTGGCTTGTTGAAAAAGCTTTTCGGCACAGTTAACGGCGGCGCCCGCAATACACCCAGCAAAGCGGCACGCAACATCTACCACCACTACGACATCGGTAACGACTTTTACAAACTATGGCTCGACGAGCAAATGGTGTACACCTGCGCCTATTTTGCCGATCCGGCCTTGAGTCTGGAAGCCGCGCAAAGCGCCAAGCTTGAATACATCTGTCGCAAGCTCCATTTGCGGCCAGGTGAAAGTGTCGTAGAAGCCGGTTGCGGCTGGGGCGCGCTGGCGCTTTATATGGCCAAAAATTACGGCGTTTCGGTCAAGGCCTACAATCTTTCGCGGGAACAACTCGCCTACGCCCAGGTACGTGCTGAACAGCAAGGACTTCAGGAAAAAATCGAATTCATCGAAGGTGATTACCGCGAAATCGTCGGCGAGTTTGATGTTTTTGTCTCGGTGGGCATGCTCGAACATGTCGGCATCAAGGACTACAGCGAACTCGGAAAGCTGATGGATCGCTGCCTTTCGCCATCCGGTCGCGGCTTGATTCACAGCATCGGACGTGATTCTGCACGCGACATGAATGCCTGGATCGAACGCTACATTTTCCCCGGCGCCTGCCCGCCCAGTTTGTCGCAGATGATGACGCTATTTGAACCGCACGGCTTTTCGATTTTGGATATCGAAAACCTGCGGCTTCACTATGCGGCAACGATCGAGCATTGGTCGCAGCGTTTTGAGAAAGCCGCCGATCAAGTAACCGCGACATTCGACCCCGCCTTTGTCCGTGCCTGGCGCCTTTATCTGGCCGGTTCGCTGGCAGCATTCCGTTCGGGCGACATGCAATTGTTCCAAGTTGTTTTTTCGCGCACCGGGTGCAATCAAATCCCCTGGTCAAGAGACGAAATTTACACGCCGGCACTTTGTCATGACCTCCTGTGATGCCTTGATTGTCGGTGGTGGCCCAGCCGGCTCCACCTGCGCCAGGCAACTATCGCGCGGCGGCATGGATGTCATGGTGATGGATAAAGCCGACTTCCCGCGTGACAAGGTTTGCGCCGGCTGGATTACGCCGAGCGTGGTCAAAAGCCTCGAACTCGATCTCGACACCTACAGCCGGGAACACATGTTGCAACCTATCACCGGCTTCAAAGTCGGGATCATCGGCGGCCCACAGTCAGAGGTGCGTTACCAGACACCGGTCAGCTATGGCATTCGCCGGATTGAATTTGACGACTATTTATTGCGACACGCCGGCGCCCGCTTGCAGTTAGGCGAAAGCGTCAAATCGATTCAACGAAAGAATGGCACCTGGCTGATCAATGGCCGCATTTCAACACCGCTCCTGATTGGCGCCGGCGGCAACGCCTGTCCGGTGGCCCGCCACATTGGCAACAAAACCGGCGGTGGTCAGCGCCATGTCATCGCCAAGGAAATCGAATTTCTCATGGCGCCACAACAGGCTGGGAAATGCACCATTCGCGCCGATACGCCAGAATTATTTTTTTGTCGCGACCTTAAAGGCTACGGCTGGTGTTTGCGCAAAGGCGACTATCTCAATCTCGGCTTTGGCCGGGAAGATAACCCCCCTTTATCACCTCACCTTGAAAATTTCTGCGCCTTTCTCCTCAGTCAAAACAAGCTGCCGGCCGGCTTGCCGCAGGGTTTTCGTGGTCACGCCTACGCTTTGTACGGCCATTCCCCGCGCCAATTGCTGACCGATGGCGCGCTGATTATCGGTGACGCCGCCGGCTTGGCTACCGAACGAAGTGGCGAAGGGATTCGGCCAGCGATCGAATCGGCCCTGTTTGCCGCCCAAGCGATCAATACCGCAGCAGGCGATTACCGCCAGCAACAGCTCCAAACCTACGAGGATCAACTCTTTGCCCGTTTCGGCATGCCGCAGCCAGCCGCCTCAGGGCTCATGGCGGACGCGATACGGCGCTCACTAGGGCGAATTTTGCTGAACAGCCTGTGGTTCAGCCGTCATATTGTCCTCGACGGCTGGTTTTTGCACACGGATAAAGATATCCAGACAATGAATTGAGCTTCGATTCGACAACCACCTATTTCGCCGTAGGTAGAGATGATACAAGCGCGTATTTCGAAGCAACCTCACGGTCTCTATTCTGTTTAGGATCACATAACGGCATTTCCCCAGAGATCAGGAGCGATGATGAAAACACCTGCAGCCGTCAGCCCGACAACGGAAAAAAACGCCAGCTCTACGGTCAACGTTAAAAAGCCGCATAAATCGAAAGCCCGGGACACCAATGCCAGAGAGTCAGAGCTGCATCAAATGATTCAGGCAGCGGCCTACTCTCGCTACGAAAAACGCGGATTCGAGCAAGGCAACGAATTGCAGGACTGGCTGGATGCGGAACGGGAAGTCCGGCAGATGACAGATGTCGAACGCCAGGCAGAGGCGTTCTGAAATCAAGTGATACGCTCAAATCAAAGGTTCAGCATTTACACAACCAAGGAAAACAGCCATGCCAATCGGTGATTTTTGCACGGCAATCGCTTACACAAATTTCATAGCTGAATCTAATTTTTTTCAATTGGTT
>CAZLPR010000005.1:0-24122 GCA_964561415.1 uncultured Dechloromonas sp.
GACCGGCAAGCGGCAAGGCGATTTACTCGCGATTAGCGTGCGCGATAGCGGTCCGGGTATCGCCCGAGAAACCCAGGCGCGTATCTTTGAGCCATTTTTTACCACCAAAGGGCAGGGTACCGGTTTGGGGCTGGCGATCGCGCTCGGCGTCGTGCGCGCCCATGGCGGCTCGATCGAGCTTTTTTCAGAACCCGGCGCGGGTGCCGAGTTTGTTATCACGCTGCCGCTTGGCTCGGTAGAAAACGAAATGGAAAATAATGGCTGAACACAGCTTGCCGATTCTGGTTGTCGAAGACGACCCCAGCCTGCGTGAAGCCATTGGCGACACGCTTGAACTCGCCGGTCGGCCCTATGTCGCCGTCGGTGGCGGCGAAGAAGCACTGAAAGTATTGGGCGAACAGGCCTTTTCCATCGTTGTCAGCGATGTGCGCATGATGCCGATGGACGGTATTACGCTGCTCAAGGAGATCCGCTCGCGTCTGCCGCATTTGCCGGTCGTGCTGATGACCGCCTTCGCCGAGGTCGACAAAGCAGTCGACGCCATGCGTTCCGGCGCCTGTGACTTTTTGCTCAAGCCCTTCGAGCCGCAAGCCTTGCTCGCCCACATCAACAAATACGAATTGCCGGAAACCGGCGAATCGGCCGGCGTCGTCGCCATTGACCCGGCCAGCCGCGAGCTTTTCGCCATGGCGCAACGGGTCGCCCAAACTGACGCCACCGTCTTGCTCACCGGTGAATCCGGCGTCGGCAAAGAGGTGGTGGCGCGTTTTATCCATCGCAACTCCGCCCGCAAAAATGGCCCGTTTGTCGCCATCAATTGCGCGGCCATTCCCGACAGCCTGCTCGAAGCCACCCTTTTCGGCTACGAAAAAGGCGCCTTCACCGGCGCCACACAAGCCCAGCCCGGTAAATTCGAGCAAGCGCAGGATGGCAGCCTGCTGCTCGATGAAGTCACCGAAATGCCGATGAGTCTGCAGGCCAAACTGTTGCGCGTCCTGCAGGAGCGCGAAGTCGAGCGGGTTGGCGGCAAAAAGCCGGTGCCGCTCAATATCCGCATCATCGCCACTTCGAATCGCGATATGGCTGAAGCAGTCGCCAAAGGCGTTTTCCGCGAAGACCTGTTTTATCGGCTCAATGTCTTTCCCGTCGGCATCCCCGCCCTGCGTGAACGGCGCGAGGATATTCTCGCCATCGCCCACCATTTTGTCGTCGAACACGGCGGCCGCTTGGGGCGTCCCGGCGTTTCTTTGACACCGACCGCTGAAACCTTGCTCATTGCCCACCACTGGCCCGGCAATGTGCGGGAATTGGAAAACGTTATCCAGCGCGCCTTGATTCTTTCCACTGGACCGAGCATCGGGCCTGAACACTTCAAGCTGCCGTCTGCAACAAAGCCGGTATTCGAGGCGGCACCGGTTGCCAGTCTGCTGGATGTGGGAAAAAACACTGACAATATCAAGAATCTGGAGCGCGAGCATATTCTGCAAACGCTGGCCGAAGTTGGCGGTTCGCGCAAGCTGACGATTGAACGGCTGGGAATCTCCGAGCGGACCTTGCGCTACAAATTGCAGCAGTACCGGGATGAGGGCTATTTCAAGGGTTAATTCTGGCCTGAAAATTGCATGTAACAGCCCAAAGTTTAGGAGCTAAAAATGAGCACACAAGGTATCGAACAAATGTTGAGCCTGCTGCGGTCGACCGCAGCGCAGGCATCAGGAAAAGCTGCCGAGGCAACGCCGGTTGCCGGCGCACCCGATTTCGCTCAGGTTTTGAAAAGCTCTCTCGATAAAGTTAACCAAACTCAAATTGAATCGACGCAGATGGCCGAAAAAATGGCTGCCGGTGATTCCACCCAGAATCTGCATGAAGTGATGATCGCGCTGCAGACCGCGAGTATTTCCTTCCAGGAAATGGTCCAGGTCCGCAACAAAATCGTCACGGCCTATCAAGATGTGATGAACATGCAGGTCTGATGCAGTTGAGCTATCGCTGCGACCTTGAAAGATAGGGCTGGCGAAAATCCAGCTTGTCAGGATAGCGTCCGGACGTTATTGTCGCCTTAGTTATAGACATTGAGGATTGCTATGAGCGCCTTGAATTTATCAAAAAGCGAACGGATTGATGTCCGTGCCAGCAGTGCCGTTAAACAATTGTTGCAGGAGGCTGCGCGTGCCTGCCACAAGAATGTCAGCGAGTTTTTGCTCGATGCCGGTGTGATCGCTGCCAATCAGGCACTTGCTGACCGTCGCCATTTCACGCTCAACGAAGATCAGTGGCAAGCATTCCAGGTGGCGCTGGACCGTCCCGTTCAGGCGAAGCCTCGTTTGAGCAAACTGCTTCATGAGCCCGGGGTACTTGGTTGAGCGCAGCGTATGAACCGGTCCGTAAGCTCTTGGTTGGAGACATGCTTGATCGGTTCGATTGTGGTCAGCCAGCACTAAATCAGTTTTTACAGCGTTACGCGCTTCTCAATCAGAAAGCGAATAGCGCGCAAACCTATGTTTGTCACCATGATGGCGAAGTGGTTGGTTTTTACAGCCTCGCAGTTGGCAGTGTTGATCCAGAAAATGCGACAGCACGTGTCATGAAGGGATTGGCTCGGCATCCCGTGCCGGTGATGATCCTGGCTCGACTTGCTATTGATCTTGATCATCACGGAAAAGGTGTTGGTAAGGCGCTGCTCAAAGATGCTTTGCTACGGACCGTGCAAGCGGCCGATATCGCAGGCATTCGTTGTTTACTCGTCCACGCCAAGGATGGCGCGACGCGGCAGTGGTATGAATCCTGCGACTTCGAGTCCAGTCCGACCGATCCTTATCATCTATTTTTGATGCTGAAAGACCTGAAAGCATTGTTGGCTGGTTAGTTTGTTGCCACCCATTCTTAGTGTTTAATCAGGCCGCCACATGCCCGATGGCATGTCTTTGGGGAAACCCGAATTAATCGGCCAGACCGGAGTCTCTGGCCTTGCGTTCACGCTCGATGCGTGTGATGTAACGTTCAATAAACGCCAAACGCAGGCCGGGCAAATTCACGAATTCGCAGCCAATACGCAGATGCTGCCGCCCGGTTCGGTCCGATATTCCCACTGTTTTTCGGACACGTAAATTGACCTGAATCACCCCTTCGCCAGGAATCTCCAGGCGGCATTGCTGAAATAGCGCATCGCGGAAAAAATGCTCGGCAAGCTCGATTGGGCCAATCAAGCAGGCGCCGCCACCACTGATATCAGCGAGTGGCAATTCAAAAGTTTGTGCCGCGCCATCGGTATTTTCGCTTGCGATTTTGCAGTGAACGGGGTGCGAGTGCGGTGGCTCAAGGCGAAAAAACTCACGGCGCTGCAGGCGAAGAATGTGTTCAGGAATGGGCGCCGACAACACCTTCGCCCCGTCAACGCTGCTTACTTTTAGTGCCGGCAGACGAATCTGCATTTTGACGCTATCAAGATTGGCCTCCAGCGTAATTTGCCGGGTGCCGACTAGTTCAGCATTGCGTTCATCGTCCTGTTGCGGGTCGAGGAAAATTAGGCCGTTTTTTTCGTCGACCGCAACAATCGTCGTCAAAAAGAAATGCCCACCATCGTTAATGTAAGCCGTGAAGAGGCTATGGCGTTTCGCCATGATATTCAGATAAAAAATAACCTCACGCCGATTGCTGAGAAAAAACTGGGAAAACTCTTTCTGGTGGTCAATTTCAAAATCGGGAGTGGGTCGTTCTTCAGGTTGATTTGACATGCGTGTTGGCAAAAGTGATGCGGACTCGATAATAGTAAATGATCGTCGGGGACTGGATGCTATATTTTCCAGGTTTGAGTCCAGGTTTGAGTCCAGGTTTGAGTCCAGGTCTGAGCGGGTAAGTTGGGTGCGATGGCTTGCCGACTCTCACCCCGGTGCAGAGGGCTTTCATCCGCCGATGCGTAGCTGCGATACGCCAACCGCCAGATAGTAAGGCGGCAAGCATTTCCGCAAACACCAAACAAAATCAAACAGGCGGCGGGGCGGCCCGGTCGCCATGTTCAATCCGATACAACCAAGCGAGCAGTTCGGCCACTGCCACATAAAGTTGGGCCGGAATATGTTCGTCGATATCGACCTGGGTTAATAGCGCCACCAGTTCCGGCGATTCATGGACAAAAACGCCATGCTCGCGGGCGCGGGCGATGATGGCTTCGGCGATCAGCCCCTTGCCCTTGGCGACAACACGCGGCGCGGCATCGGTCTGGCTGTAGGCGAGGGCGATTGCCTCGCGGGCTGAACTATTCGGCTTCGCCATGCTCAACCCGCAATTGGGTCAGATTAAGGCCGGCGGCTTCCATTTGGCGGCTCAGTAATGCGCCGTTTTCACGCAAGCGCGTTTCGCTACTTGCCGAATCAGCCGTCACCGTAATGCCGACCTCACCCGCCGGATTCAAACGCAAAACGGCATTGATCCCGCCCAGCATCGGCAAAGAAAGCTTCAGGCGGGTTTGCCAGCGGGCAATCGCATCGCTGTCGGCAGAACGACCGTTATCCGGGTTCTCGCCGATTTCCCACTGCATTTGCTGACCCGGCCAGATTTGCCCCTGCCAGGCGTAATTTTGGGTAGCCAGGGCATCCAGCTGCTGCTGAACAATCGGCACCAGATCCCGCGGGATCGGATTGCCTGGGCTTGATGCTGGCTGGCTCTGGGCGGTCGTCGCTGTACTTGCCAAAGTGTTTGCCGTTTTCGCTGCCTCGGCATTTTTTGCCGCCAAATTCACGTCGACCGCAGCATTGCCCGGCGTAGCGGGCTGCTCGCCGGGTTTAAGCGTTGCCACCGTGGCCGGGTTTGCCGGATCGGCGGAGTTGGCGGAGTTGGTGGCTGCGGGAGCTTCAGACAGCGCGGGGGCAACGCTCGAACTGCTCGGTAGCACATAAACTACGCTGGGCGCCGCAGTCGAGCTCGCTGTTATATTTTGCCCAGCAAGTGGGGTGCTAACAGCAAGCTTGCTGACACCAGCAGGGAGCGGCGTCGTTGAAAACCTGCCTTGTGGCTCCTGCTTCAGCGCAGCCGTTGGCAGGTCGCCTGCCACCCAACGGGCTTGGTGTGCCTCGTAAAAAACACCGCTTTTAGTCAGTGCAGACTTCAATATCGGCGCCAGATTCTCAGCCTGGTCGGGAAAATCCTCAACCAGCGGCAGATTGCCATTAAGCGGCGCCGGCGAGGCGCGTTTGCCCTGTTCGCCGATGCCGCCGAGCAAATCGGTAATCAGTTTTCCCGTTTGGCTTAAAGTTGTCGCCGCCGACGTGGCGAGCTTGCCCGCCTGCTCGCCGCTTGAGCGGTTGGCGACAAATGCCAGCGTAACCTTGCCATCATTTTCGGAAACTTCCAGTTCCAGCGTATCGCCGGCCTTGGCCGAAAACGGCAAGGCCAGTGTGATATCGCGCTGGGCAACAATCGCGCGGTAAGTGCCATTCGGCAACAACGCCTGAATCTCGGCCAAAACGCGCTGGCCAGGGACAAGATTGGATAAAACATCGGCAATCTTTTGTGCCGCAGCAACCGGCTGATTTTGCGCACTGGTCGCCGCGTGCTGATCCGGCAGGATGTGACGCAAGCTGCTTGCGACGTCGGGCGGGATCATGGATTGTGCGTAAGGCGCTCAAGCAAGGCGCCGGAGGCTGCATGCCAACTTTCAAGTCGTTCGCGGATATTGGCATCAGTAGCGAGAATGTCGCTAATTAGTTGGGCAAGATGCCGAGTTGTTACTGGTGATGCAACGTCAGTTTTGGTGAGAAGAATTGTTCGTTGCGCTTCAAGGACTGTCAGGGCGCTCCAGTCGAGGCGATTGGCAGCCTCCAGCATTTGCTGGGTTAGGTGCCATGCTTCTTTATAATTGCGTAGTGTCTGTGTGTTCACTGTTCTGATTAGGCTGCAGCTTCTGAAGACTGAGCTGCAAGTTTGTTCGGGGAAATTTCAGCCCATGCTTCTCGAATTTCATTAAGAAGCATTGTTACCTCATCAAGTGCTGCTAAGTCATTTTTCTGATTGGCCCACAATAGACGGTTACACATGTAATCGTAAAGAGCCAGCAAGTTTTGCGCCAAGTCGCCCCCTTCTTCGACATTCAAACTAGCTTTGAGGCCATTGGCAATAATGTCAATTGCTTTTGAGATATTTCTTCCTTTTTCAGCAATCTCATTATTTTCCATCTGTAGGCGAGCTGTAGAAATGGCCGATTTGGCACCATCAAAAAGCATAAGGATAAGCCGGTGAGGGTCCGCAGATATTACCGCTGATTCAACACCAACCTTCGCATATGCCGAAGCGGCTCTATTCATTGATCCGAACACGAAAGTGATTCCTTGTTAACTATTTAGTGAAGAGAGAGAAGCGAGTTGCTGAGTCAGGTAGGTGCTTGTTTGGGTCATTTTTGAAATAAGCATGTCCAATGAAGTAAATTGAGTACGATATCGTGCTTCAATTCTGGTCAGGCGGCTTTCAAGTGCGGTTCGTCGAGTATTCAATGCAGTTAGCGACGTGTTGATGCCGTCAGTGCGGGATGACAGTAAGCCATCTGAGTTAAGCATTTGCGACAGAGCCTGATCTAATTGGCTCGCGTAGCCGAGGGCAAAATTAATTACACCACGGTCGCCTGTATTTTCGCCAGCAACCGTAATCTTCAATCCATTTGCATCGCCGGCTTCAGCAGTTAATTGTTGTCCGAATCCTGTGGCACTAGCGCCGCCAATTGTTCCCGCAACGTTTGTTGCAACGCTTCCCGTTGTGCCTGAGCCAAACAAGTTTGTCGCAGTAGCAGAAGTGACAACGCTAACGGCTGAGCTCGCTCCATAACGGTTTGATGTAATAGCCATTTCGGTGCCAGCGGTGAATACAGGGGTTGCACCGAAAAGACTGCTCGCACCAGTGGTGCCACCTGTGTCACTAACAGATGCATTTTGGGCACTACCAAAGCTGTTATCGAGGGACAGAGAAAATACGCCGTTATTTTGGTTGACCGTGGCGGTCAGGTTGTCGCTGGAAAAGGCAGCATTGATTTTGGTTTGTAACTCTGTCGCAAGCGTATCGGACGTGTAGTCGAGGTCGCCGCCTAGGATTCTGTCTGCACTGTTGGTCAGTGTGATGGTGCGGGTTATACCACCTAGTGTCACATCCAGTTGATTATTATTGCTATCAATCAGTGTTTCTGCAGCCACATTACCAGTCAGATTGCCCGAAGTGCCGGCTGTTACCGTTACTGCAATGCCTGCACCGGCGATTGATGTCGCACCATTGATTTTTGACTGAACTTCTGCCGCCAAGCTCGCCGCAGTATAAGTGCCGTTAGTAAGTGTTAGATTGGCCGAGACGCCATCAACACTCAAGCCAAGGCTGTTGTTTGTGGCGCTGATGATCGTGCTGCCAAGCGTATTGCTGCCGTTTAGCTTGCTCTGGGTTGCTGCCTGCGTCACATTAACCGCATAGCTGCCAGATTTTGTATTTGAAGTAGCGGTGTTAAAGCTAACCTGACTATCCGTAGGTTTTCCAACAGAGGCAAAAATGGTTGATATATCTTTGGTGGGGTCAGTCACCGCACTTTCCAGTGTGGTGAAATTAATTGAAAGCATTCCCGTTTTGAGAAAGCTCACACCGATATCAGAGAGTGAAGACAATCCGCCGCCAGCAGAACTCAACGGCGTATTCAAAATGCTTCGCAACTGCCTCTGAACCGATCCAAGTGTCGCGTCGCCCAGAAGTTGGCCTGCTTTTTGTGTTGTTGCATCATAGGACGAAAGGTTTTTTAACGTCGTTGTCGTGTTGTTATAGGCTTTGACGAAGTTTTCGACTGCCGTTCTTATTCCGGATGAGTTGCGGGTGATTGCCAGCGTGGTAGGTGATCCAACATTGGTTTTGGTTAAATTGAGCGTTACGCCATCAATTGCGTTTTTAAGTGTATTTGATGCACTGGTGATATCAATGCCATCTACGGTAAGCGTGGCGTCGCTGGCAGCGACCGTTTGCTGCATATTCTTGCCTGTTCCTGCGGTAGCGGCAGGATCATAGGAAAGTACCGACAGGCCACTTGCATTCGTATTATTTCCGTCTGTATCGGCAACGCTGATTTTTAAACTATTGGTTGTGCCGGTGCTATTTGACCCTATCACCAAGCGGTAGGTGCCTCCGTCATTAATCACTGAAGCGGTTACGCCGGCATTGGCGGCATTGATCGCATTGCGGATGCCGGTCAGCGTATTATTTGAAGAGTCGATCGTAATGGTTTGCGCTGCCGTATCGCCATTGGCAGTAAAAGTACCATTATTGTTTGTGCCAAGCTGAATAGTGAGCGTGCCGCTACCTACTACGGTATTGGCAGATGCAAATGTTGCGGTAGCTGGGTCAGTCGATATTTTCTGACCTTGTGCCAAGGTTTTTACCTCGACACTGTAATTTCCCGCGTTGGCGCTTGCGCTGGGGGTTGCCTGGAAAACGCTGGTATCGGCAACACTGGCGGCAAATGAGTTAAAGCTGGAAAGCGAAGTTAGCCCGGATAACGCCATTTGAAACGTTGCCAATGAACTTTTGATGGCGCCAAAGGCTGTCAACTTTGACTGATAACTGGCAGTGGGTTTATCCAGTGCCGTGATTTGCTTGCGCTCAACGGACATCAATTGAGTGACGATGCCCTCGATATCCAGATTTGAGCCTAGCCCGGATGCAGTCAGTGTCGCCATGATACGTCTCCTGATTTAAACAACTCACTCCTCCACGACAGAAGAGTGCGCACTGGCAAATAACACCGTCAACTCCCTGATTTCATCAAGCTTTTTGCTGTACGAAAAGTCCCTTGAAATTGTCTAGTGCCTTGGCGATTTCAAGCATTTCCTGAGAGGGAATCTGGCGGATCAGTTCCTTTGTTTCTGTGTCAATGACTTTGACAATTGTTCGACCTGAATCGTCATCAACACTAAAGTCTAATTGTGCAGCAAAAGTGTCAATGAAACTACGCACATCTTTAACGGCGGAGTTTAACTCTTCCTTGCCAATCGGAGTGCTGTTTGGCGTTGCTGTGGTTGGTTCAAGTGCGACCCCGGGAAGATCAGGTACGGTGGTAGCCGTTTGGCGCGAGGCTGATGGGGGCGCGGTTGGGACTGCTGTCGCCTGAGCTTGCGGGGCGGCAGATCTGATATCTGAAATATCCATGGTCTTGACTCCTTGGGCCAGGAGGAGCAATAGCTTACGCTACTGCCCCTCCTGGGTTTAGACCTAAAAGCTTGCTTAACGGAGCAGGGAAAGAACGCCGTTCGGCAACTGGTTGGCCTGTGCCAGCATGGCGGTACCGGCTTGCTGCAGAATTTGGCCACGGGTCAGTGAGGCGGTTTCGGCGGCGAAGTCTGCATCCAGGATGCGGCTGCGGGAGGCAGTCAGGTTTTCACTCGAGGTCTGCAAATTGCTTACCGTGCTGGCAAAGCGGTTCTGCAAGGCACCGAGCTCACCCCGTTGCGCGTCGATCTGCTGCAAGGCATTGTCGATAGCAGTCAGAGCGGCGGTAGCGCCTTCTGCCGTGCTGAGGTCGATTGACGAAATCGATTGCCCGGTTTTTGAGGCACCGTAGGTGCCGACACCGATACCTAGATTGGTTGTGCCAGCGGTAGTGCTGCCGGCTTCTACGGTAAAGGATTTTGCCGAGGAAAGAGTTACTTTACCAACTACGGCGGCAACCCCGCCCGCACCCTTAACGCCAGTGGCTGCGGATGTCATCGCAGTAGTGCCTGCATCAATATCAATATTGCGCCCATCGGCCGCAACAAGCTTGACACCGCCGGCCGAAGAGCCGGAATCTACGGCAGTTACTCCGGTGCGACCAGAGATCGCATTAATCGCAGAAATTACGGCAGCCCGTGTCGTGCCAGAATCGGTTGCGGATGTAACAATCGTAGCTGTGGTCACGCCATTAATGACCATGTTGCCAGCTGCTGCTGCTTTGGTCATCGCCGAGCCATCTACCGAGTTTGTAGCTGTCGCCGTCACCCCCGTTTGTTCGCTGGCGCGGTTAATTGCTGCTGCCTTAGCAATAGCACTCGCTGCCCAACTGACAGTCGATGCTGAGTCATCGCTCTTAAGCGATGAGCCGATAGTCACTCCATTAATTACTACATCACCTGCGGCCAATGCGGTCGCTGTACCTGCCGCATTCGCGGTTGTGCTTGCTTTTCCGGGTGCGTAGGTACCTGCCGTGAGTCCTGCATTTGAAGTTTTACCCGTTGCGGTTGCCGCAATGGTGAACTCCTTGCTTGAGGAAAGAGTGAAGCTGCCATATTGCATACCGGTCTGGACGCCGGTGCTTGCCGAAGTAACGGTTGAAGCGGATACGAAAATATTACGGCCATCGACTGCGCTTAATTTGACTCCGCCTGCCGAAGACCCGCCATCGGTTGCAATAACACCAGTGCGATCAGAGATCGCATTAATAGCCTGAATAACAGCTGCACGGCTTGCTGTGCCGTCGGTGGTTGTTGAAATTGTACCGGTTGTGACTCCGTTAATCCTCATCACACCATCTGTGGCTACAGCTGTCATCGAGGCACCAGCGGCAGTGTTTGTATTGACCTGTGCGGTCACACCTGTCTGGTCACTAACTGCATTGATCGCAGCAGCTTTGGCAATGGCGCTCATTGAGCCATCCTTGGAGGATGCGTTATCTGATGAAGCGGAGGATGCCCCCACGGTCACGCCATTGATAATGATATCGCCGCTTGCCATCGTTGTGCCACCCGCTGCTGCCGCAGTATGCGTTCCCGCGGAGCTTAGTGCAGAGCCTGCACCGGTGCCAAGGTCTGCCGAGCGGGCGCTTGCCATATTGACATTGAGTGTCTGCCCTGCGTTGGCGCCGATCTGGAAAGTTTGTGACTTGAAGCTGCCGTCAAGCAGGTTGGTGCCGTTGAATTGAGTGGTCGTGGCAACCCGGTCGAGTTCCTGAGCTATCTGACTGGCTTCTGCCTGAAGGGCGGCACGGTCGAGGCCGGTATTGGAGGCGTTGGCGGACTGTACGGCAAGTTCGCGCATCCGTTGAAGGTTGTCGGCCATGGTGTTCAATGCGCCTTCAGCCGTTTGTGCCAGCGAAACACCATCATTCGCATTACGGGAGGCTTGGTTCAGACCTTTGATCTGCGCATTCAGGCGGTTGGCGATACCGAGGCCGGCGGCATCATCTTTTGCGCTATTAATGCGCGTGCCGGATGACAGGCGTTGAAGGGCTGTCTGCAGACTGTTCTGGGATTTGTTCAGATTGTTCTGAGCATTCAGCGAACTGATATTGGTATTGATATATTGGGCCATGATCTTTCTCCTATGAGTTTGCTAAACAGGCCATCTATAAACTTGTCTGGCCTTACCATCCACGGGTAAATCGCTTGGATAGGTTAGTTATCGGTAGCGCTGGCGAATACTTTAGTTTTTTTTAGACCTTTTTGAAATTTTCAGACTTGGGGTACAAAAAGCAGGGTGGGGCGCAGGTCATGGTTTGCCAGCCCGGTATCGAGTCGTTGATAGTGATAGGTTGTGTCGGCCAGGGTGCTGCTGATGACATCGAGAGCTTCCTGATTGCTCAGGGTGACGAGCAGTAAAGGACGGAAACGAGCCAGGGTGAGCCGGACACCAATGAGCGTCGCGAGCAATGCGTCTTTTGAGGGGGGCTGGAGGTGAATCAGGTCACAGCGTTGCGGGTTGGTCGCATCGACAGTGGTGCTCAAGCGAGCGGTTGGATTGCCCAGTCGTTGCTCCCAGCCGTCAGGCATGGGGCCGGTGCAGGAAAATGGCTGGCAGGTGACGTTATTCATTTCATTGAGAGCGACGTTGGCGCAGAGCATCGTAAAAGCCTGTGGGTCGGCTTCAAAGGCGAGGCAGCTACCACCGGGGCCAAGGGCACGGGCAATGGGAAGAACGTGCTCGCCACAGCCGGCACTGGTGCTGATGACGGTTTGGCCGGGCTGTATGGCCTGCGTGATCAGTTGTAAGAATCCGGGGCTGTAATGCTTTCCTTCGGTAATGGCAGGCGCGAACCAGGCGCTTTGGTCAAACATCAACCATTGATCGTCGATATTGATTAGTTGTCGCGTGTTTGGAGTGGGCACGGGGTTTTGCTCGATAGAGTTAGTGAAGTGCTGATTGAGTGCATTGGTCATATCCGCAATGAGGCTTTCCCAGTCATCTTTGCGATGCTGGTAAAACAGGCGTGTTTTCCGGTGCCACGGATAATGATCCGTACCAAAACATCCCCAGGGTTTTTTGTGGCCAACCAGATACCAGGTTTCCTGACCCAGGGCTGCGGATAGTTCGGCAATGACTGTGGGTGCGGCGAGTACCAGGTCGAGTGCGGAGATGAGTGCGGCGGTGCTGTCGAAGTCGTTATAGAGATCCAGGTCGGTAAAGCGCTCTATATGAATGCCAAATTCCTGCTCGATAGCAAGCAGCTCTTCCGTGCAGTCATCGTATTGGAGATTGATGAATCTGAGGCCTGGTGTGGCCAGTAAGTCTTTCCATTGATGTAGTGCACTGTAGGCATTCCAGCGCCCCATGTTACGCAGTCCGCTGCGCCAGCAGATGCCGATCTTGGCCCCTGCACCCAGTTGCTGGAGTCGCTCTTGCCAAGTAGCGACGCATTCTGCTTCTGCGGTCAAGGTGATTTGTCCGCCCTTGAAGTCTTCCATCTTTTGGCGATAGAAAACCGGGAGAGAGCCGATAGGGCATTGGTAATCAATAGCCGGCGCGTTGGCTAACCAGCTATGGTCGAGCGGGTGGGCGCCAAAGACCGATGCTTGAGGAAAGGCGCGACGAATCAGAGGCGCGAGGCGTGGATCACATTCGATAACACAATGCCGGGCGTTCGCAATCAGGTCAGGTAAGACTGTTGAAAAAGCGATGAAATCGCCCAGCCCTTGTTCGGTATAAACAAGTATGGTTTTGCCGGAGGCTTCTTTGCCATCCCATTCCGGGTAGGGAAAGTTGCGCGGTGCGAGAATTCTTGGATTTGTCCGGTATTGGTATTCACGCCAGCCTTCTTCCAGTTTGCCTTGTGCCAAGAGTGTATGTGCGCGGTACCAGTGAAGTTGTGGGTCGTCTGGGCTGAGGGCTAGCGCAGATTGAAATGCAATATCGGCTTCTTCAAAACGGTTAAGGGCTTTCAGGGCTTCGCCAAGGTATTCGTAGGCCTTGACGTTGCCATGGTCCATCTCGATGGCGCGCTGGTAATAAGCGATGGCCTCATCTGCTCGCCCGCATTGCCACAGGATGAAACCGAAGTTGCTTAGTGCTTCAGGGGAGTTGGAAATTGTTGCGCCTTGTTGTTCCTGAAGGGTAAGAAGTTTTTGGTAAAGGGCTTGCGCTTCGTTATGGCGCCCTTGGCTGGCATAGACATTGGCAAGGTTGATGGTGACCGAGGTGGCATTGGGTTGATGTTTTAGTGCTTCATCAAAGGCTCTTTCTGCTTCGGTGTTAAGTCCGAGTTTTGTGTCGCAAAGACCCAGGCCATTGAGCGCTTCGACATAGGCGGGGAAGAGTTCGATAGCCTGGATGAATGCTGTTTTCGCTTCTTCAATGCGTTGTAGTTCCTGGTAGGTCGACCCCAGATAGCAATAGGCTTCGGGGAAGCTTGGTCGCAGAATGATTGCTTGGCGATAGCTGGCAATTGCCTCGATCATCTCGCCAAGGTGTTGTTGTGCCGAGGCTAGATTGCAATGTGCTTCTGCATTGTTGCGGTCGACGCGGATGCAGCGTTGAAAAAACTGTTTTGCTGCAACGAAATCACGTCGTTCCAACGCTAAGGCGCCCAGGAGTTGCAAAGCGTCAGCGGCTTCTGGTGAGTGATTCAGAACACGTTCGCAGGCGGCGGCGGATTCGTTGCGCTTGCCGAGTCCGTAGCTTTGGAGTGCAAAGCCTGTCCAGTAGTGTGGGTTTTCTGTTTCTTCTTTGTTGCCATATGATCCCGGCCTGCTTTTGGTTTGCGCAAATAGGGCCGTGGCGATTTGATGTAACGGGCTTGCCCAGTCGCCCGGTGTGGGTTGCTCAAATTTGGTGATGCTGGGCAACATCTGGGGTTGTTGTGTCCCAAAAGTGTCCCAGGCAATGGCGTAAGAATCGATTCGCCAGGTGTTCTGTCCCAGTGCGCCCGATAAGGCACAGGTTGCGGTACCCGCCGAGATAACCAGATCGAGGGCATTGATAAGCGAAGCCGAGGCTTCAAAATCATTGAACAGGTCAACGTCGCGGAAGGTTTCGATCTGGATACCAAATTCGTTTTCAGCAAGCGCCAGTTCTTCTTTGCAGTCGTCGTATTGCAAACTGACGAAACGGACGCCAGGCGTTTTTAATATTTCGCCCCAGGCACTTAACTCGCTGTAATATTTTTGACGGCTGGCAGTGCGCAATCCGCTTCGCCAGCAGATGCCGACTTTGATATCCGACCCAAAGGCGTTGAGCCGTCCGCGCCACCAGTCTGTTTTTTCCCCGTCGGCGCGGAAGTAGTCGTTGCGTGCCGGGAATTGGTCCAGACTGGGGCGAAAGTATCGTGGCAGACTGCCTAGTGGCACTTGGTAGTCGAATATGCCTTGTTCCGTGAGCCAGCCAGTTTCTTTGCGGGCGCTGCCAATGACTTTTACTTCGGGGAAGGACCGTTCAAAGAGGGCGGTCAGGCGTGGGTCGCATTCAACGACGACCTTGCCTCCCGTGGCAATCAGGTCCGGTAGGCAAGAGGCATAAATGATTTCATCGCCAATGCCCATCTCAGCAATGACCAGAATGCGCTTTCCGGCCAGTGGCTGCCCTTGCCAGGCAGGAAATGGAAAGGTGCGCAATAGGCTATCGGCTTTTTGATAGCGGTATTCAAAGGCTTCCCAGGCGTTGGGTAGGTCGCCTTTGTGAAACAGGGGAAACGCCCGGTTGCTAAGAATCTGGAGACGAGCCGGGTCTTCGGCAGGCACAAGCGCCAGGGCTTGTTGATAAGCTTGCAGTGCCTCGTCAAATAATCCGAGCCGGTAATAACTTTCACCGAGATTGTTCCATGCATTGTGCTTGTCCGGCATCATGTCGATAACCCGACGGAAGGCTTCAAGCGACTCTTTGTATTCGCCGTTGTATGTTAGTGCGACACCAAGTTCGTTGAAGTATTCGGCATTGTTTGGGTTCAGGGTAATAGCCTGCTGGATTTCCTGGATTGCTTCTGCTGTACGGTTGTTACGCCGATGAATGACGGCACGCCAATAAAGGGCGTCGGCGTTGTTGTTGCCAAGCAGGGAAAGCACTTCAGCAGCTTCGTCATTACGCTTAAGATTGACCAGTAGGCGGCCCAGGTTGAGGCGTGCATCGGCATAGTTCGGCGCCAGATCAAGGGCTTTTTTATAAAGACTGATTGCGCGCTCATGTCTGGCTTTGTCTTTCTCCAGGAGCAGGGCGAAATTATTCATGCTTTCGAAGTGATTGGGCTTTAGTTTCAGCGCCTTTTCAAAATGCGGAATAGCTAGTTTGTCACGGTCGGTTTGCGAATAAAGCGTTGCGAGAAGGGACCAGCCTTCGTGGTCGGTCGGTTCTCGTTTGACATATTGAAGATAGAGGGCTTCTGCTTCATCAAGCCGGTTTTGCTGGTGGGCGGCAAAAGCCTTTTGAAACAGTGCGAGTGATTTTTTGTCCACAGAAGTCTTTCGTTGCAACATGGGTCAGCGTGTATGGGCTGAGCTGGTCAGGTGTTATTTGTTTTTTCCAGGAGAAACCAGGTGGTGTCATCTTGTGGAAAAACAGGGTCGCGACGATATTTAAAACCATAATTGATCAGACGGAGATCGTTGTATTTTTCTAGCATTTCGCCAGCGAAGTCTCGTTTGAATAGTCGATCATCATGGTCGCGATAGGGGATGCTGACGGGGCTGGGGTTGTAGTATTCTGCGATGCAGATGTAGCGGCGAGAGCTACGATAGAGTTGTTCGTAAACGTTGGGCAAGTATTCTGGATTGATATGAATGAGGACACCTTTGGTGAAGGCAAGATCTCGCTCATAGTCAGATGTGAAGTCTAGGATCGATGTGTGATAAACCTTGATTTGCTTTCCCTTGCGCAGTGTTTCAACCGCTCGGTCATTTATTTCTATTGCAGATAGTTCTACGTTCGGTAGAAGGGCGCCGATGGCATTCAAATTTAAGCCTATATTTGCACCAAATTCGATAACTGATTTTATTCTTTCTGTATTGCCGAGTATTTCACCAAAAAGCGCCAAATTTGCGGCTTCAAGGTGTTTTCCTCTGTTACGGTCAACGTAACTGTCGCCGAATTCTCCTGTCCAAAACAATTCCTGTTCGGTTTTGAATGAATTTGACATGTTTTTGACTCCCTTGGTTGTGCAAGATGTCTTGATTTTAAGTATGCCCAAATATTAATTAGGCTGGGTTTTAGAGCATGTCCCAACTTACAGGGGTGCCTTTTCTGAGAGCGTGCAGGGCTCGTTTTCCCATGAATATTTCCAGGTATTTTGGTGGGAGTCCAAGGCCGGGGCGAATGGCCTTTAGATTTTTACTGGTAAAAAACTCGCCCGCTGCGATGTCTTGGACGATATAGAGGGAACGGCGAAATAGGATAGATTTTTTTTCTACTTCAGTTGGGCCGTACTGAACGCTCCCGAGCGCCTCCCAGGCTCGTTTTGTTTCGATAACTAGCGCAGCCATTTCTTCTGGTTCAAGAGAGAATGTGCTGTCTACTCCTCCATCGGCACGGCGGAGTGTGAAATGTTTTTCGATGACGGTGGCACCTAGTGCTGTTGCGGCAACAGATGCGCCAATTCCCATGGTGTGGTCAGAAAGGCCAACTTCGCAGCCAAAAAGTTCTCGCATGTGCGGAATTGTTTTCAGATGGGTATTGACTGGGGTTGCAGGATAGGTGCTTGTGCATTTGAGCAGGACGATATCCTTGCACCCTGCGGCACGTGCGCAGCATACGGCTTCGTCTAGTTCGGCGGCAGTGCTCATGCCGGTTGAAATGATCATTGGCTTGCCGGTTGCCGCCACCTTTCGAATTAGTGGCAGATCAGTGTTTTCGAAACTCGCTATTTTGTAACATGGCGCATCCAGTGTTTCAAGGAAGTCCACGGCTGTTTCGTCGAATGGTGTGGAGAATGGCACCATGCCTAATTCACGGGCTCGGGCAAAAATTGGTTTGTGCCATTCCCATGGTGTATGAGCCTGTTGGTAGAGTTGGTAGAGGTTTTGTCCAGCCCAAAGGCTGGATGGGTCGTTAATACAAAAGGCGCCATCGCTCAGGTTGAGCGTCATGGTGTCGGCTGTATAGGTCTGGAGTTTTAGACCGTGTGCACCCGCTTGGGCTGCAGCCTCAACAATGGCGAGTGCTCTTTCCAGAGATTGATTGTGGTTGCCTGACATTTCGGCAATGACAAAAGGAGGGGCGGTTGCGCCGATGGTATGGCCGGCGATGTTAAAAACCGAGGGGGCGGTCATGGCTGCTCCAGTTCGATAGCGAGGAGTTGTTTAGCTTGACGGTATCCTGCCGCTTTGAAAGCTGCGAGAGAAGTGAAATTGTCGGGATGGACTTCGGCAAGAATACGATGAATTTCTGGGTGATTTTGATGTAGCCAAGCGGTAGCTTGATGAATTAGTTTGTACCTGTTTTCAGGTTGTAAGGGGGTCCGATAAACTGAGATGGTTGCCTCTGATATGCGGATATCGAATCTGATAACGCCAATTGCTTGCTTTTTGCTCTCTGCTATCAATAAAAGGCAGTTGGGATTGGCTAGTGTTTTTTGAAGCCATGTTCGGTGGGTTTCTGGATCGATTTCTCTGGGGTCTATGGAAACGGCGCGTATGGCTGGGTGATTACGCCAGCGTAGCAAATCCTCGCTGTCCGTTTCGGAAACTGGGCGAAAAGAAAGAGGGGGAGGCTGTAGTTCAGAGAGAACCCGGGAGACACCCATGCCATCCACCAGGCTGTAGCTACGCTTGGCAATGCCGACTAGCAAACTTGGATTTGTCAGGACAGCCTTCATCCAGGCTGACATCAAGCCTTGGTTTGGGGTCAGCATTTCTGCCACTCCGAAGAGGTAGCCAGCTTCACTTAATGCTTCAATGCCTTTTTTTTGGTTATCAGCAATTCCAAAGGCTAGCGTGGGTACTCCCAAGCAGGCGCGCTCCCAATGCATGGTTCCACCAGCGCCTATTGCCAAGTCTGCGGAGACAAGAAGGGATGGAATATCTTTAGCTGGAGCATGTAAGCAGATAATTTTTTGTTTCCTACATAAGGCGCGTATTTTTTCTAAATGAGGATTGGCTGTGCCAATAATTACATCAATTTTTTCAAGCTTGTGATAGTGCGGCTCTAAGGCCTTTAACGCAGCTGCTGTGTGGTTGGCAGGGTCTGTGCCGCCAAAGCATACGAATACGCGATTCACTACTCCTGTTCGTAATCTTGTTTGTCGTCTAGCCAACGCAAATTCAGGACGCAATAGTGCATATGCCGGACCCAATAAGATACGAGTATTGGGTGGAACCAGAGACTTGTAGCGAGAGTTGTCTGCAGAGAAGTTTTGGTCGACTAATAAATCGCAATCGTGAGTGCGGTCTGCTAGGTCATCTATTACCAAAATATACTTACAGGATTGTCGAACAATGATTTCCCATTCAATATCCAATTGATAGTGATCAACCACTATCCAATCGGGAGGGGGGCATCCAGTTAGTACTGCAGCAGTAGCGTAAGCGTCTTTTTTTTGAACCGACTCGCCCGGTGTGGACGTTGAATCTAAAGCTAGGATCTGAACAGAGTGTTTTTTTTCTATCAGGTTTTGTCGCAGGGAGTGGGGCAATTCTCTACAGATAAAGAGCGTTTCGGCACCTCGGCGCTTGGCTTCGTCGGCTAATGCCAAGCAACGCATTACGTGACCACTGCCAATGGGGATAGATGCATCGACCCGAAATACAATTTTCATTCTGGCTCGCCATTTCTGTGCGAAGTTTTGCATGTAGTTTTGGTTAAGTGAAACTCATTTTTCTGCTGCAGACTGTGCTTGCATTGCTTTGTACATCCATTCGGCACGTGCCCAGTCTTCAGGTGTATCGATGTCTTGTACTTTGTGACGAGGTAGCAGGACAGGCGCTGCCGCAGGACTGAAAATTATTCGCTCCTGTTTCCAAGCTTCTGCATGTCCCCAGTAAAACTGACCAGCATCGTGATAAGCCTCTTCAAGGTCTTGAGATCGTGTGTTGAAAAAGCCAGGGTTGAACATTTCGACTCTGCCGGCGCCGTTAATGCGGATCGCTCGCTGGATAGGAAAGCCATAATCGGTAACTGAAAAGGCATAGTCGCTTCCCGATTCCGTTAGCACTGCGAGTCCTCGACACAGGTCTTTTGCAGAAATGAAGGGAGCGGTGGCATACAGGCAGCAGACTTTATCGGGTATTTGGCCTTGTGAGGCATACCAGTTAATGGCGTGTGCGATTACGGCTGTGGTGCCCGTATGGTCGTCGGAGATTTTTGCTGGGCGCATGAATGGGACTTCTGCGCCCCATTGTTTTGCTACCTGAGCGATCTCATCATCATCTGTCGAGACAACAATATGGTCGAAAAGCGTGGATGCTTTAGCCGCTTCAATTGACCAGGCAATCATGGGCTTGCCGCAAAATGGCTTGATGTTCTTGCGCGGAATTCGCTTGCTTCCACCACGGGCAGGGATTATGGCGATGTTCATGCGTCTATCGCTTTGTGTATGGCGGTAACAACCCTGTCTTGTTCAGCGATGCTCAATCGTGGATATAGCGGAATGCTGATCGCCTCGGCGTAATACTGTTCCGCTTGTGGGCAATAGCCTGCCTTGAAGCCCATTTTCTCGTAGTAGGGCTGTCTGTAAATGGGGATGTAATGGAGGTTAACCAATATTTCGGCAGCACGCAGGGCTTCATATACTTGGCGCTGCGTTTTGTTGATTTCTTGAGGTTTCAAGCGAATAACGTATAGGTGGTAAGCGGAATAGTTATCTGGATGCTGCCATGGGGTTATTACCGGTAAAGCGGACAGGAGCTGGTCATAGCGCTGAGCAAGTGCATGGCGTTGGGTTACAAACTCATTGAGTCGTTGCATTTGGCTTAAACCTAACGCTGCTTGTATATCGGTGATGCGGTAGTTGAAGCCGAGATCAATTTGTTGGTAATTCCAGATTTCTTGCGGGGGGCGAGGTTGCATGTCTGCGGGGCGGGTACTGATGCCGTGGCTGCGCAATAGCCGAAGTTGTTGGGCAACTGAGTCGTCGTTTGTCAGCAGCATGCCGCCTTCGCCACTGGTAATGATTTTGACCGGATGGAAGCTGAAAACAGTGATGTTGCTATAGCGGCCGTTGCCAATGGGTTCGTCATTGTATTTGCCGCCAATGGCATGCGAGGCATCTTCGATAATTTTGAAGCCGTACTGCTGGCTAAGCTCGTGGATTCCTGCCATGTCGCAGGGTTGGCCGCATAAATGTACCGGGATAACGACTTTGGGTAGCTGGCCGGTCTTTTCTGCTACGGCCAGTTTTTCTGCCAATCGTTCAACACTGAGGTTGTAGGTGCGCGGGTCGATGTCGACAAAGTCGACTGTTGCGCCGCAGTAGAGGGCGCAGTTGGCACTGGCTACAAAGGATATGGGGGTGGTCCAGACACTGTCGCACTGGCCGACGCCTAGCGCCAAGCAGGCTATGTGTAGCGCGCTGGTGGCGCTGTTAACGGCTACCGCATGTTGCGCGCAGCAGTGTCTGGCGACAGCTTCTTCAAAGGCGGGGGTGGCGGAGCCCTGGGTTAGGAAATCCGAGTGCAGAACGGCTACTACCGCGTCAATGTCGGCCTGATTGATATCCTGCCGGCCATACGGAATGGCACTCATTAGACTTTTCCTATGTGCTCACGGTTCTGCTCTATCCATTTCTGGAGGGTGTCGATTCTCATCCATTCGGTGTTGTTGTCTGAGCAATAGGTGAAGTTTTCATCTACTTTTTTGCCATCTTTGATCCGAAGTGGGTCTCTACTCCAATTGTTGATGGCTGGCAGTATCTTGAAGTGCTCCGGGTATTCGTAGGTGTAATGGGCGTCTTCCGACCCGATCATTTGTTCATGGAGTTTTTCACCAGGCCGTATGCCGACGATTTCTTGCCTGGCTGTTGGCATGCACGCCTTGGCGACATCGATGATTTTCATTGACGGAATTTTTTTCACATAGATTTCGCCTCCAATCATGTCGTCAAAAGCATGCCACACCAGATCGACACCTTGCTCCAGGGTGATCATGAAGCGCGTCATGCGCTCGTCGGTAATGGGGAGTACCCCTTTGTCAGCAAGTGACAAGAAGAAGGGGATAACAGACCCGCGAGAAGCCATTACGTTGCCGTAACGAACAACGCCAAAACGGGTTTCGTGGCCGCCAGCATAGGAATTCCCTGCGACAAAGAGTTTGTCTGAAGCCAATTTGGTTGCGCCGTAGAGATTGGCTGGGCTGCTAGCCTTGTCAGTTGATAGCGCGACCACACGTTTTACTTTGCGATCAATGCAGGCATCAATCAGATTCATTGCGCCAATGATGTTGGTTTTGACGCATTCAAAAGGATTGTATTCGGCAGTCGGGACAATTTTGGTAGCAGCTGCATGAACAACGAAGTCGATTCCGTCCAGCGCCCGTGACAAGCGGTCTTTGTCCCGAACGTCACCAATGAAAAAGCGCACTCTATTATCGCTGGCGTAGAGTTTTGCCATCTCCCATTGCTTCATTTCGTCACGTGAAAAAATGACTAGGCGACGTGGGTTGTATCTGGCCAGTGTCATTGGAACGAAGGTGTGGCCAAAGGAGCCAGTACCTCCCGTGATCAGTATGGATGAATTAGTTAACATGGACAGCAGTAGCTCCTATATGGAGATGGTTTTAGGCTTGGCTGTCCTGCACTCATTGACCGAGGGCGAATTGACGTTTGGCCGAAGCGGTTTTGATTGTATGGACTATTTGTCATGCTTATTTAGCTTAACCGTATCTCGTTTTACCATCGGCAGGAATCTGGCTCAGGGTCTGAGTTGATTCTAGGCGCGGCGCAAAATTTCGAACTATTTTAAGGTCGACCGTAACATTCTGTGTTTGGGAAGAGTTGAGATGAATTTTCAAGTGATTTTTCCGATTAACCGCAACATCCATTCATCCCTGCCGTTGCAGTATCCAGTTCATCATCACTGACATCCTGAGCTAACTCCAGCCCAATGGGTTGGGTATTTGGGGTCTGTCTTGACATAAATTTCAGCGGATTTTCCCGGTCGACCGTGAGATTCGCTGATTACAGGAAGGGGGCCGAACGATCGAAGAGAGTTTCGGGGGCAATATCCAGATCGCCCGGCCAACACACAGTATCCATTCCAACAAACGCCTGGCTGAACAACGAGAAATCTTGCAAGCGCTTAAATACGCCTCGATTTAAGTAGGGGCGAGCGTCAAACAGACGGTGATCTCCAGTGCTAAACCAGAGTTCCAGAGAGAAATCTTCCCTTGGTTTTACGCGGACGACAGCTTCCATGATGGCTCCTAACGCAAGGGGTCAATGGCAAAAGGAGTTTGGCCATTGACCGCCAGTTCCCAATCGGCCAGCAATTGATTCGCGATGGATTTCGATCCACGCCTGTACCAGGCGGATTTTGGCAACCGGAATTTCTCCGCTTAGAACTGCCGCATCCAGAATAGAGAAAGCGGCCTCATGCCCCCTGATATTTGGCATGAATGTGAGGCAATTTGTGCCGTTCGTCATCATAAAAATAAAGGCAAATGATGATGCCGTAGAACATGCTGATGGTTGGCATGATGAACATCCTGAAGATTTGACATTGCCAGTGTAGCAAGTGGACACCAGCGATGCAGCAAAAAGCCCCTTCATTTTGGCGACGGGGTGTTCAGGTTTTATGAGCTTGGCTGGTGTTGCACTTGATTATAGATTCCAGCTGGGGTCAGGGGGGAGTTGGGGTCAGACCCTCATGGCACTACGATAAGCCCACGAGCGACACGTTGATCGAAGATTTTCTTTCTGGCGACCTGTCTGGGCACGGTCAGTAAAGGAAGCGGCTTGGGTCGGGCTTGGGTCGTCGTTTCTTGGCGCGGGGTTCGATCCGCCCTGGCCGATGAGGGATTGTCAATCTGGCAATGGCGGCAAGCACGGTAGCGAACATGAAGGACAAACGTCGTCCGCCGCAACGTCGGAGCTGCTCGCCAAATGCGAGGAGCACGCGCTTGGTTAACTAGAAAGTTTTTTCGAAAGTGCAACTGTTGCACTAAAATCTCCACGTGCCAGTTATCGAACGCTTCGCCCAGTGTCGGGTCAGAATCAACGCCAAGGATCACCAGCCGCCGCATTTCATGTGCTGCTCAACGACGGGCGCGAGGCGTGGGTAACGATCGCTGACCTGAAAATTGTCCATGGCAAGATCGCTGTCCGCGAGATTGCGGACGTTTTGGACTGGGCCAAAGCCAACCAAGCCATGCTGGCTGCCATCTTTGAGGAACTGCAACGATGAGCAAAGATCACTTCGTTCTGACGGTAGTGCAAGCACTGCCCGACTACCGCTTGCGCTTGACCTACGCGGACGGTCAAACCTTTGAGGCTGACTTGGGCGAACGGGTACGCACGTCGGCGTTTCTCGCACCGCTGAAGGATGCGGCACTCTTTGCCCTGGCCAAAGTGGGCTTTGGCGGTCGTTCTGTAGACTGGATCGAGGACGAAATTGATCTTGGTGCGGACAATCTGCGGCACCTGGCCGTCGAGCAAGCCGGTGGCATTGGTCACGAGCGCATCTGGATGTGGTTGCATGACACGGGTCTGACGCTGGAGCAGGCAGCCGAGGCGCTGGGGATTTCCCGCCGGATGCTGATCTACTACCGCAATGGTGAGAAGCCAATCCCGCGCTCCATCTGGCTGGCCTGCCTGGGCTGGGAAGCTGTTCGGCCGAAGGGCAGTGGCCTGCCGCTGCACGCACCTTCTGTTCGTGAGTACGCAGCCCTGCACGCTGCCTGACCCGGCAAGGGCGATGCCTGGGGTCAAAGGGGGCGATAAATTTCAGCTGATCTTTCCGGTTGACCGCAACAAGGGCAAATAACGGCTAAGCCACACCGTCAGACCCTCCTGC